>NZ_JBHURF010000028.1:89842-121783 GCF_042674125.1 Rhodococcus sp. NPDC056960
GTTGCGCAATGCGTCGCTCTGCAGTTCTGGCGTCACAACGCTCCAACGTCAAGAGGGAACTGTCCGCTTCCGTGCCACTGACTCGCTGCGCTGGGGGCCCTGCGTTGTGACGCGCCAGGTGGCTGCAATAGGACGACCGTCAGAGCGCGGGTCGCACTTCATGAATCTCGTCGTCATCGGACGTCAACTGCAGTGCCCAGGGCGTCGCCTGCAAGCGCTTGAAGAGCGCCAGCGAATCGACGCGACGCTCGTCGACTTCACCCTTCGAGTCGACGGACACGACGAACGGGTACTCGTCGCCCTCGTCGTAGCCGATGATGGCCGCCGCGGTGTCGCTGAGTCGGACGACGGGTGCGCCCTTCCTAGTATCGCCGGTCTGCGCGCCGATTGCCGAGACCATTTCGTCGAGTGACCGCGGGCCGCGCACTTCGATTGTGTCTGTGTTCGCCATCGGTCACTCTCACCTCCTAGCCTGGGGACCGGATCTCGACCGTAACCCTCGCGCAATCGACGGGGCCAGCAGTTTGTGGATCCGCGTGCCCCGTTCTCGCGACATTGAGGCCGCCGTGTTGGTGTGAACATCGGCGGCTCGGTGCCCCTCCGCGGGATCCCGCGAGGCCGGTGACGGACCGGCATCATCGGCAGGCCATCCGGAGCGCTGACCGCCCAGCTCAACGGCGACCGAATTCGGCCCAAATGCTGCTGACATCCGATGCGGTCCACCGCTGTCCTTTGCCATTCGATCTGAGGCACGACAGGGTCGCTGACCAGCGGTGCCTCGACAATGTGGCAATACGGCGCCGTGGCGTTTCTGCCACATTGTTGAGGTAAGGGGGCGTCGAGCATGCGGCTCGTTGGCGAGAACGTGCAGGTAGGTCGATTGTCTGCCCCAACTTTGTGGCAGAAATCCTGCACTTGCCTCGGGTGCCACGGCAATGCCTCAGATCCGACGGCACAGGACAACCGCTGACATCGAGTGATCGATACTCACCCCTGCAGGGACCCTGCGGCGGCTCACTTCCGGTTTATGCGCGGTTGGTGACGAGAATTCCGCTTCCCGCACCGTCTCCCCGAAAACCGCACCTCAGCGCACTTTTCGCGGTGAAATAGTGTCGGAGGGTGCCGATACCATGCTCGGCATGACGATCGACCAGGGCTTACGTCCCCTCGAACTGCCGGCGGCTGCTGTTACCGGCGACGCACCGGTGTTCCCGGATCTGTCGGAGGCGGTGGCGGCGCGGATTGGGCGGTCGATGGCCGAGTCCCGGTCCGAGGGCACCCGCCGCACCTACGCCTCGGCGTGGCGACGGTTCACGCAGTGGTGCACCGCCCACGGTCATGCTCCGTTGCCGGCACACGAGGCGACGGTCGCGGCCTATCTGGTCGATGCCGCCGACACCATCGGCCCGGACGGGATCCGGGTGTATGCGCCGGCCACCCTGACCAAGTGGGTGGCCGCGATCGCCCATCATCACCATCACGCCGGTCACGTGTCCCCGACCGGGCAGGAGATCGTGCGGGCCACCCTGTCCGGGATCCGCCGGGACTACGCCGCGGTGGGGGACAGGCCTCGCACCCCGCGGGCCGCGCTGCTGACCGCCGACATTCTCGGCATCGTCACCGCCGCCCGGACTGCGGTGGAGGGGTGGGCGGACGCGGTGCTCGAACGCCGTGACAGCGCACTGATTCTGATGGGGTTCGCCGGCGCCTTCCGCCGCAGCGAACTCGTCGGCCTCAGCGGCGGCGACGTGCGCGTGCACCGGCACGACGGTGTGCACGTGCAGCTGCGCCGATCGAAGACCGACCAGGAAGGCGAAGGCACCGTGCTGGCGCTGCCGTTCACCGACCGCCACGACAGCTGCCCGCCCTGCGCGTATGTGCGGTGGGCGCAGGTCGTTGCGGCGTTCGACACCCGCGGCCGCCCCGGGGTGATCCGGCTGCTGACCACCGCGGAACCGTTCGACACGCACGTGTGCCGGGGTACGGTCCCACGCACGCAGGCGCGGGCGCCGCTGTTTCGGTCGATCCGCAAGAACGGCAACCTCTCCGACACCGCCCTGTCCGGGGCGGCGGTGCACAAGGCGATCCGCCGCCGCGCCGGCAAGGCCGGCTACGAACCGGACCAGGTCAGCCAGCTCGGCGGACACTCACTGCGGGCCGGGTTCGTCACCCAGGCCTTCCGCAACGGCGCCGACGCCCACGCGATCATGCGGCAGACCGGACACACCACGCCCGAAATGGTCGAAGCGTATGCGCGGGAACGAACTCCGCTCGTCGGAAACGCCGTCACCATCCTCGGTTTGTAGCCGATGTACGCCACCACACCCGGCACCGGCGATGTACCCACGCCGCCACCGCCGCGTCTGTCGACCCGGGACCGGCACGTCTGGGTGCTGTTCACCGACTGGTGTGCCGCGACCGACCAGCCGCCGACCCCCGCCACACCGCAGCAGTTGGCCCGCTTCCTGCGCGACAACCCCGCCGCCCCGGCCACCCAACGACGCCGGGTCAGCGTTATCAACACCGTCCACCGTGGGCAGGGGCACCCGGCCCCCGGCACCGACGAGGCGATCCGCCGCGTCCTCAACACCACCAGAGCCGCCCGGCTGCACCGTGTATCGGCTCTCGTCGCCGAAAGGCTCCCGCAGATTCCTACTGCCGGCTGGCCAGCCGGATTCTTCGGCCGCCGCGACCGCCTCATCCTGGCCCTGGCCGCGGCGGGGGTGGGGTTCGAGCAGATCGCCCGGCTCCGCCGCCGCGATCTCACCGCCACCGGCGATCACGGTGCACCCCTCCAACTGTGCATCGACGGCGGCCGGGTCGACCTGCCCGAGTCGCCCGAGATCCCTATGGCGGCGATCTACCGGGACTGGATCGAGGTCCTGGGATTTCTCGACCAGAACGACGCCACGACCACGATCGCCGAGCACTTCACGGCCGGACGCGAGCTGACCGGGTTCGACGCCGGCTACCGCGCCGACGACCGACCGCTGCTGACCTCGATCAACCGCTGGGGACACACCCCGCTCGACCCGGCGCCGCCCACCGCCCGTGCCGTCACGGCGATCGTCCGCGCCCACCTGACCGGAACCGCACCCGCACACATCCTTCCGCCGCCGAAGCCACGGAAGCCGCGGCGGGATACGGCGTCCGACAGGTATCCGATCGACGACGGCCGGGTTCTCGATCCGTCCTACTACGAACGGGGCACCGCGGCCCGCCGCAGCGCCCACCATGAGCTGACCGACGTCACCGACCTTCTCGACGACATCGAAGACCGTGCCGACCAGCTGTTGGTCGAGCTTGCCGGCATCCTCGACGATGCATTCTGAAAGCTGGCGTCCGGTCCGATCGATATCCTGGTGTCGACGGCCCGGAGGAAACCCTGACTCGAACAGATGATCCGCATGCAGTTCAATGAGCGGTTCTACGACGACAGCAACTTTCTGCCGATCGGAATGCCCATGCCGGACCCATACACCACCGGGGTACTACTCAACAGGCTGAAACTGGGCAGAGCTGATCGCGCGACGCAGTTCGCCGGTATCTCCGAGTGGCTCCGCGATCACACGCCATCGGCCGGCCTCGTCCGCAGCCTCCGCCGCCGTGGCTTCGGTGATCTCCTCGACGGAGGGAACGACCCGCAACCATGAGGCGACGGGCGCTCGCGAGCCGTCCTCGTTGCGCAAACTCAACAGTGAGGTCGGACCTGAGTGGTCAAGCGGGCCGCGATCTCGCTCGTTCGGTGTCCGGCGCGTCGTACCGGAATTGTCGATCGACACCTATAACGAACGGGGCGGGACGGATTCACCAGCTGCAGGTTCGCCGTGGAGCGCCGTTCGCGGGTGTGCCGGTATGGCGGCGACCAGGACGGTCCCAGGTGGCCGCAGAAGGGCGCTCAGCCTGTTTTGCCTCCTCGGCCGACCTCGGTAACAGCTCACGAAGCCAGTGGCCGGGTCGGTCGGCTACTACGCACCCTAGAAACGGGGAGACGCGGGCATAGAGTCGACGAGGGGGCGGGCACGGTGGTAAGCGTTAGGTCGCGGCGCGCGTGCCCAACACACCGTTATGCCACAGAGGATTTGGGCTGGGACTGTTCACCCCTGGGATGAACAGTCCCAGCCCGTTGGATCAGTGACGCTCGGTGAGTGCCTGAATGAGCGCTTGCAGTCCGTCGGCGTCGAGGTAGTCGACCAGGGCGTCGGCGAGGGTGACGGGGTCGGCCTCCATGCGGCGGAAGGTGCGGGTGACCTTCGCGGCGGTGACGGGAGTTCGTGCCAGCTTACGGTTTTCGGGTTCAGGTGTGGGGCCCGGATCGGGCTTTTGGTGTTCCCGTTGTTCTTGTTCGGCAGCCCAGGCTTGGACCTGCGCCTCGGGTGGAACTTGGGCCAGTGAGCGTGCGGTACGGACAGCGAGTTCCCCGTTGCGCAGGGCGGTTTGCAGTGCGGGGGCGAGGTTGAGCAGGGACCGGCGTTGCGAGATCCAGCCTTTGGACTTGGAGAGCTTGAGGGAGGCCTTCTCCACGGTTCCGCACTCTTTGATCAGGAGCTCGACGGCCTTGGCTTCTTCGATGACGTCGAAGTCTCGGCGGCCGACGTTCTCGATGACCGCCGCGGCGAGCAGGGTCTCCCGGTCGGTGGCGATCTCGTCCTTGACGACGATGTCGAGGTTGGGGCGGCCGAAGTTGTGCGCGGCGGCCAGACGCCGGCAACCGTTGATCACCACCCACCGGGCGAGCCCGATCGTGGTTTCGTCTTCCGGATACAACCCCAGGTACGCGGCCCGGGTCACCACCAGCGCGGGCTGCAGCTGGGTTCGGGTGATCGAGACCAGATCTTTGAGGTCGCCGAGGTCGTCGCGCGGATTGCGGGGGTTCGGTGCCAGCTCGCTCAGCGGCACGTTGGTCGGGGCCACGCGGTCGATGGGCCGGTCGACGGGGGAGTTGTCGCCGACGACGCCGGCGAGGGTGGCGAGGTTGGTGCGGGTGCCGCGTGCCATCACCGACCACCGCCGATCCGCAGTTCCAGGGCGAGTCGGTAGAAGTCCTCGCGGGCCTGCAGCGCCACCCGGTTGGCGGGGTATTCGGTGACGACCAGGCCGTCGGCGCTGGCTCGGGCGTGCAGCTTGTAGTGCCGGATCACGGTTTTCGCCAGGGGCCACTTGTTCGCTCGGACGAAGTCCTTCGTTTCCTCGAGGTCGAGTTTGCCGTCGCGGGGGTCCCAGTTGTTGATCACCACGGTGAACGGAATGCCGCGGGGTTCGAGGACTTTTCGGATGGTGCGGGCGGTCGGATCGAAGCAGAGCGGTTCGGTTTCCATCGGCACGATGACGTGATCGGCGACCTCGAGCACTGCCCGCAGGGCGTCGGCGGCGGGGCCGCGGCCGAGTGGGTCGGAGGTGTCGTCGCCGGCGGCGAGGTCGATCCAGCCGGGGGTGTCGACGTAGGTTTCCTCGATGCCGGGAAGCTCGCCGAGGCGTCGGAGTCCGGTGAGGTCGTCGTGTGCCTGCACGATGTGGAAGGGCAGGTTGTCGAGGCGGTCCGCCCACCAGATCGCCGATCCCTGCGGGTCGATGGACACCGCGGCGACGGGGGAGGTGGCGTCGGGATCGTCGTCCTGGTTGAGGACATCGGCGGCGACGGCGGCGAGATTGACCGTGATGGTGCTTTTGCCGACGCCGCCCTTCTGGCTGAGAAGAACTTGAATGGCCATGAGACTCTTTCCGTTTGCTTCACCCACCGGTGTGGGCTACTTCGGACGGGATGCACGGTACGGCACCGGGCGGGCGCGTCGGGTTCCGACACGCTGCCGCACGCCGGAATTGACGCGCGGATCACCAGTGCGTCGTGGCTCAGTGAAACTGATGCCGCAACGATGTGCCGGCGTTCCGCTCGGTTGATTACATTCGGCCGACAGTTGAACCCGCCAGGACGTCGGTCCGCGACCAGGTCGATCCCGCATCGGGTTCACCCGGGGCGGCATCGCGCACTCGCCGGCCGCATCAGATCTGTCGAGTCGGCATCAGGTGCCCTGAGCCGGGCGACCAGTTCCGCCCCAAAATGTCCGTTTTGTCCGTTGTTTACCGCGGTAAACAACGGACAAAACGGACATTCGTAGTTTCAGTGCTGCTCGAAGAGCGCTTCGACCAGTGCGGCGGCCGACGCGGTCTTCGCCGCGGTCTTGGCGGTCGCGTCGGCGATGGCGGTGTGGCCGGCGAGGTGCACGGTGGCGGTGAAGCGGGGTGCGTGCGCGGGCCCGTCGGTGCGGAACTCCCACTCCGGCGGGGCCTGCTGGTTGTTCTGGGCCAGGCTCATCAGCCAGGCGGTGGGGTTGGACAGGGCCTTGGACTTCTTCGCCCCCTCCAGGTTCAGTGCGGCCGGGGCGGTCGCACGGTGCGGGCTCGCCGACGTGGCAGGGCCGGAATCGCTCGCTGTAGGTGAGGGAACCGCAGGCAGCTGAGTGGGCTCCGCGACGGGCCATTCCGGTTCGGTGTCAGGGTTTTCGGTGGCGGCCAGCTGCGCGCGTATCGCGGCCCAGAGAGCGGCCTGTTCGGCCGGCTTTTTCGCCGATCCGATGGCCCACGGCCCGCGGATGCCTAGGTGGGTGGCTCGGGCGGCGAACAGTGGGTGGTGGTCGGCGCCGTTGCGCCGGATCTCGAGATCGGTGGGCGGTTGATCGGGGTGGGCCTGCCGCCACACCGACACCACACTGGGTCCCATCTCCGGGTGGGTGGCGGCGAGGGTGTCCAGGACGCGGAGTTGGATGGGAAGCCAGGTGGGGTCGGCGGCGTCGATCAGGACCGCGGCGTCCGGGGCGGTCAGCAGGTCGGCGTCGATGCGGCGGGCGAGCTCCGTGGCGAGTTCGGCCCGAAGTGGCGTCGCGGCTTCGGCTTTGAGGGCCTTGTGGAAGGTGCGGGTATCGAGAGCAGCAAGATCGCGTGCCGCCTCCTGGGCCACGAGACGTTGATCGGCGTGCTTGAAACGATTCTTCTTCGCCTCCCGGGTGGCGCGGGTGCGCCGGTTCAGGTCGGCACCGAGCGCGGCCAGTTGATCTCCGGTGTAGGGGGCGGGGGAGGAGTCGAGATGGGCGAAAATGATCCGCTGATTGATCAGGTCCGCCACCCGCCGCAGCGGCGAGGTGACATGGGTGTACGCGCTCAGACGGAGTCCGGAGTGACCGTGGACGGTCGGATCGTAGCTGGCGGCCCGCAGCGTTGAGAGCAACCTGCCGCGCAGTTTCGCGAACAGGTCCGGGTCTCCGGCCGCGGCGGCAATCTCGGTCATCAGCTCGTCGGTGCTGCCGGCGACCGGGTTGGCGCGGTGATTGCGAAACAGGACCGGCAACCCCCGCTCGACGCACCACAGGGCGACCGCCTCATTCGTGGCGATCATCAGCTCCTGCACGATGACGTAGGCGACGGTCCGCAGCGAGTCCGGGATCGCCACGATCGCGCCGTCCTCGTTCGCGGCCCAGCCGCGGGTGACGTCGTAGAACGCCAGCGCCCCGCCGTCACGCCGAGCGGTCAGCAACACCTGTGCGGCCGCATCCGCGGCGGCCAGCTGTTGGTGCAGCGGATGCTGCGGGTCGGACAAGATGCCCGGGACTTCGGCGTGATCGACCGCCACGCACCGGCCCGGCCGGATCTGCCCGCGGCCGACAGTGACGTCGACCAGCTGACCGCCAGTAGTAATGCTTCCGGTGACCCGCAGGCTGGTGCGCCGTGCATCAGCGGTGAGGGTGGCGGCCTGCTCGGCGGACTCGCCGAGCATCGGAATCGTGCGGCCCGGCGGGTACCGCGTCTCAGCCCGTAGAAATGCCTGCTCGTCGGCGACCGACCCGAGTGCGACGACGTCGGCGACGCCGGCGATATGAACCTCGACCGCCCACCCACGGCCGTCGGCCCGCGGGATGACGGAGAAGGCGTCGTCCCGATCCCGCGCATACCGCGAGTCGATCATCAGCAACGTCGACATACCGGTCACTATCGAAGATGTCATGGTCGCCGTCCCCCTTGATTCCGCATGCCACCCGACGATAACCAAACTCCGTCAAACGTGTCCGCGACGCGCCCGCGGCGACATCACCTGCACATCCGTGGAAACCGGCTTCAGGTACGGTTTGTTTACCGCGGTAAACAACGGACAAAACGGACATTTGCTGACGCGTGTGCGGGTGCCCTGGCCCAGCGCATTTGATGTCAACTCAGCAAATCTGATGCAGTTGGCAGTCGATCCGATGCCTGGCTCCGTCAATCTGATGCCGACGTGACTGGATTCAGCGCCCATCTCGCAAGACGCAGGGGCTGCCCGCCTTACTGGGCGAAAGAACAACACAATTCAGTTCCACGCGCATCAGATTGACTGAGCCGGGGGATGATCGCGGTGCCTCGATCAACCTGATGCATCAGCTGATCAGAGCTTCCCTGCCGCGCATGAAGTGCACTGAGTCGAGACAGCGAATGTCCTGACTCGGTGAAGGGTGACGGAGACTCATTGGATGTGGCGAGAGCCGCGGGCTATCTGACGGACGGTTCAATGAACCTGGCGAATCCCAGGTGCCACCCGCGATCGGGAAAGAATCGAGGTACCGAAGTTCCATGCTCGCCACATTCTTGAGTCCGAAGTTGCCGCGGCGACTCAATGGACCTGGCGAACAGTAGTTGCGATCTCGCCAAATTTACAGAGCCAGGACAGCGAGGATTGCCTCGGCCAAGGAAGCCCTCCCCCCACGATCGATGGTCACGTCAAACGTGAACCGACAGGCGGGATTCGTGTCTGCACCCAGGTCGCCTCGCCGGCAGGGTCCGGCAATTCACAGAACCGCCGTCGCCGGCCGCCGATTTCGTATAGGGCGATTTGCCTGTTGCGGTGCGTTCGCTTGTGTATCAGATTCCGGGATTCACCACTACATTTGTGAATCCACCGGTGCGTAGGGATGCATGCTCCAGTGCATCGTTGGCTTTTTCGAGGGGGAATGCCGTGTGGTCGAACGCTGTCAAGTCCAGAGTGCCTGCACTAGCCATGGCGGCCATGTCTTGTCCATCGGAAACCTCAAACCAGAGGGACCCGATGATGGTGATGTTCGCTGTCATCAATCTGTACATTTCGAGGGGTAGGGGTGCCTCCATCGCTCCGATGCTCACCATTCGACCGCCTCGGCGCAACGAGTCGAGACAGTCGAGGGTGAGTTGTGCGGGCGATGTTGCTGATACGGCATCGACGAACACGTGCGGGCCAAGACTGTCAGTTTCTTCTCGCGCCCAGTCCTGGATGTTGCGGTCTCCTACACGCATGACGCGCACGCGTTCGGGGTCAAGCAGGCGTAAGCGTTCGAGTAGTTCGGTTTTGCGTCCCAACGCGAGGATCCGAGTCGCGCCCATGGCCAAGGCGTTGAGCACCGTGCTGACGCCGAGCGTTCCAGTTGCCCCGTTGATGAGAACGGTCTGTCCGGCTCGCACGCCGGCCTTGCGTAGGCCCGCATATGCTGTGCCCAGATACCCAAAACGGCTGGCTTGTTCGAATGTGACGGGCGCCGGGAGAACAACCAGCCCATCGGCGGGAGCCTTCATGTACTCGCACAACCCTCCGTGCGGGTAGTCGCGGAAGAGCCGTGCGGAACCGGGTCCGAAGCCGAAGTACCCCTGGAAGGTGAAGGCCGGGTCGTTTACAGGTTCGCCGATTCGGGAGGCATGCGAATCGCCCGAATGCCGACCGGGATTCACGTAGACGCGATCTCCCACCCGGACATTCTCAACCTGCGACCCGACTTCAGCCACAACCCCCGCGGCGCCGAGGCCGAAGATAGCCGGGAGTTCGGGAAGTGGGAGGAAAGGATTCTTTTCCGGGTAGACCGATATGACGTTCTTCAAGTTGGGAATCATGTTGCAGGCCTTTACTTCGACCACAACATCGCGAGGCCCGGGCGAGGGCCGCTCCACCTCGTCGATGGTGAAATTGTGGCCAATTTCGTGAAGGCGTGCTGCGCGCATCGTTGTCATGCCATTCCCTGTTCTTGTGATCGGTTACTTGATGTGGTTGAGCCCCAGGGGCAATGCCTCAAGGCATCACGCCGGTGCGAGTGCCTCGAGGAATCGCGATGATTCGCTGACGGTGGCAAATAGCGCCATGGATGCGAGGCTTGCCTCGTGTGCGGCGGGATCGGCTGCCGAACAGAGGTCATCCAGCACCGTGCAGTGATATCCGAGATCGGCTGCCTGCCGAACGGTGGCTTCTACCGAGGCATTGGTCGCGACACCCGCTACTGCGACAGACGTGATCCCTCGCTGTGCCAGTTCCTCGTGCAGTGCCGATGCGGTGAACGGACCTGGGCGCACGTGAGTGAGGACGATGTCACTTTCGTCAATCGCGATTGCCGACACGATGTCGGCGGCGGCGGTACCGTCCTTGAGCGCACCCATGTCGGTGACCAACTGAAGCAGCGGCATGTTCGCCTCGAGATCGGACGAATCGTCGGCGAATGCGATACGAAGGAACACAACGGTCACGCCGACAGCCCTCGCCGCGCGTGCGAAATCATCCGTGCTCTCGATAATCCGGCAACGCGCGGCTTCTGCAGCAAAGACGCCGCCAAAAGCGCCGTCCGCTTCGACGATGTCCGGTTGCAGGTGCACGAGTAGGACCGCGGTTTGGTCGACTGTCACAAGGGTGCCTTTCGGATCGTGACCAGGGCAAACAAGTCAAGCAGGGCCCTGTGATGGCGGTAACAGTATTCGCGGAATAGTCGATTCGTCAACACAGATTATTTTCTGTCCTGGGTTATGCTTTGTCTATGGCCCAGCGAGGAGAAGCGCAGACTCTGACGGAGCATGTTCGGGGGCTGTTGCGTCGCGATATTCTGGCGGGAGTCTGGCCGCCCGGGTCTCGACTTCAGCCCGCTGCGTTGGCGCGCAACTACGGCACGAGCACGACAGTGATCCGCGAGTCGCTCGCTCGACTGGGGCAGGAGCACCTTGTGACGGCAAAGCCCAATCAGGGTTTCTTTGTCATGAGCCTTTCGCTCCTAGAGCTGCAGGACCTCACATTGGTCCGTTCCCACAACGACACCCTTGCTCTCCGGCTCGCGATCGAGCGCGGCGGCGTGCCGTGGGAGACCGACATCATGAGCGCCTTCCATGTGCTTACACGCACGCCGAGGCGCTCCGCCGAGGATCCCGCGCACACAACCGAAGCCTGGTCCACGGCACACCGCAATTTTCACGTCAAGCTTGTTGAGGCGTGTGGCATTCAGATGCTTGTCGACGCGACTGAGGCGCTCTTCGATACGACCGAGTTGTACCGAAGGTGGGCTGCCCCATCCACCGTCGCCAGTAGGAGATCGGTGGACGATGAACATCGGGCGATCCTGGATGCATGCCTCGCAGGCAATGTGGAGATGGCTCAGGACAAGCTGCGCGAGCACTACGAGACATCACTCGATGTGATCCTCCAAGCTGGCCTCACCGCCGAGCGGAACGTTCGGGCCGATACTGGTTCGATCGATGGCTGCGCAACCGAGCGGTGACATTTCGAGCTCGCCGGAGTGGACGAATGAAGTCGTCTCTGCGGAAGTTGAAGTCGTAGCACCTTCTCCACAAAGCACCCAACTACCATTCGTCCGTGTTCGTCTATTGACGGGTCGGAACGCCTCAACGAGTGGTACCGCACACGCATCGAAGTCGACTGACGGGCGCCGCCCGGACAGGCACCGGGCAGTCGTCAAAGACGGACCGAATAGGGGTTCTCACCATCCTGACGCTGCCTGACGTGTCGTCGGGAGGCCGATTCGGGCCTCGCCCCGGTGTGGCTCGCTGCTGAGAGTCATCAGGTGGTGTCGACCCGTGGCCTCGGCACCGGGAGTAGCGAGTGCCGGGCCGGTGCTCACGGTGGGTATTCGTTGGTGGTCCTATTCGGGGGAGGCGATGATGACTGCGTCCAGAGCGATCAGGCCGTCCGCGGTCTGGCGGAGCGGGTTGATTTCGATGTCGGTGATTTCGGGGTGGTCTGTCAGATATCCCGCGATCGCTGTCACGATGCGTCCGAAGGCGGCGCGGTCGAGGGCTGGTGCTCCGCGCCAACCGTTCAGGAGCGGTGCGCACAGTAAGTCGTCGAGCATTGTGGTTGCGGCCCTCGGGGTGACTCGGTGGCTGCGGATGGCCACATCGCCGAGTGCTTCGGCGGCGGTGCCGCCGAGGCCTGCGACGACGATGGGTCCGAACACCGCGTCTCGACGGGCGCCGAGGAAAAGGTCTGTTCCCGGCACGGCCATGGTTTCGACCAGGTAGGCGGGGGCGGCGAGGGAGTCGAGGATGTCGAGCGCGGCGTCGAGGTCGGCCGGGGTGCGTATCCCCAGGTGCACACCCCCGATGTCGGTCTTGTGCAGGACGGTCGGGTCCAGAATCTTCACCGCCACCGGCAGGGTGAGCTCGGTCAGGGCTTGGTGGGCGTCAGCGCGGCTGCCACACACTCGGCGGGCCGGGGTGGAGAGTCCCAGCGTGTCGAGGAGGTCTTTGGCGGCGGCTTCGTCGGCTGGCAGCGTCAGAGCTGGGAGGGGAATGGTTTCGGGGGTTTCGGTGGGTTTGTGGAGGTATTGCAGACGGGCATCGTGCACGAGGGCACGGATTCCGGTCGCCAGGGCGGTGGGGCTGGGCAGGACGGGTACGTGGAGCCGGGTGGCGGCGTCCGCGGTCGGAGTGATCGCCGTGGCCGGGCCGCCGATGCCGAGTACTACCGGAACAGCGGCGTGGACTCCGGAGGCGTGCACGGTGTCGGCGAGGTCGATTGCATCGGGTTCGGCCAGCGCGTAGACCGCGAGAGCATCGATGTGGGGGTCGGCGGCGGTGGCCGAGAGCACGGACGCGAAGGTCGGGCCGGGACGCCCGGTGTCGACCGGGTTGGCCTGGTAGGTCATCGGGGGCAACAGTGTGGCCAGCCGGTTCTGCGTGTGCTCGGTGAGAGCTGGGATGCGCACGCCCTGTGACTGCAGCTCGTCGAGCACCATCAGACCGGGACCGGCTTGGGCGGTGACCAATCCGATGCCCGCGTTCGCGCAGGCAGGCAATCGGCTGTGGCTGAGCACGGCCACCGCGTCGACGAGCTGCTGTTCGGAGTCAACGACCACGGCACCGGCTTCGGCCAGCAGTGCCCGGGTGACCCGCCAGGAGGTGGCCAGCGCGCCGGTGTGGGATTCGGAGAAGGCCGAAACGTCACTGCGGCCAACGACGATCGCCACGACCGGTTTGACGGCGCTGGCGGCACGGACCGCAGCCAAGAGCCGCTGTCCGTCGTGGACGGACTCGACGTGCAGGGCGATCGCCGAGATCGCGGGATCGTGACGCAGATACTCGATGGTGTCGATCGCCGAGACATCGACGCAGTTGCCCAATCCGACGCCGATGCCGACCCCGACACCCCGCTCGGACAACAGAAAAGACAGAGCGTGGTTCATGCCGCCACTGGCCGCGACCACCGCCACGGTGCCGGCTTTGATGTGCTCGACAGTGGGGACGAAACTGACGACGGCTTCGCCCGGGCGGAAGAAGCCGGAGGTGTTCGGTCCCAGAACCCGGATGCCCGTCGTCGCACTGATCTCCGCGATTCGCTGTTGCAGCGCGGTTCCTTCGGTGCCGGTTTCGGCGAAACCGCCCGAACAGATCAGGGCGGCTCCGATACCGTGTTGCGCGGCCTCTTCGAGGGCGGCAGGTGTGGCCGCGGCGGGAATGCACAGGACCGCGAGATCAATTGTGTCGCCGTGTGTGTCGGTGGCCGACTGCAGGGAAGGATGGAGCACACCGTCATTGGCCCGGGGATTGATGCCGTAGGCGGAAACGCTGCCGCTGCGGGTGAGGGCCTCGAGCATCACGGTGCCGAGCTTGCCGGGCGAGGTCGAGGCCCCGACGACGGCGACCGCGCGCGGTCGGAACAACCGGTCCATGCCGGAGTGCGCCGTGACGGCGGGCGATGTGGCGGTCGGTACGGTCATCGGCGGGCCTCCGCGTAGCTGGGATAGGAATGGGTGGACGTGGGTTCGTATTCGTAGGCGACGGCGTCGGCGCGACCGGCGAGCACCATGGTGGCGGCATTGTCGCGTTCGTCGACGGCGCGGCGGGTGCGCACGGCGGTCGGTGAGTCGATCAGAATCGTCGGGAGGTGATGGGTTAGCCGGACGTACTCCGAGGTCAGTACCCGTGAGAGGGCGGTTCCTCCTCGAACGGCGACAGCCGCGGGGCGGCGGGAGCACACTGCGTCGAGCTCGCCGCGCGTGGCGTCGTCGAGCCGGGTGTGGTCGATCGTGGGGGCGGTGAAGAGCACGAGACCGGGGCTGACTCTGAGGTCGGGGCCGGGGGTAAAGGCGGTGACGCTCACGCTGCCGTCGCCGATCCGCACGCCGGTGTCGGTGCCGGCCTGGACCTGCAGGAGGCGCGTCCCGAAGGTGACATCACCGATTTGCAGGACCGTCTCCAGCGGTCCGGTGCCGTGCCGCCGGTTCCATGCCTGCTCGGCCATGCTGACAAACCGCGGATCCCGGAGCCGAATCTTCTCCGTGGAGATGGCGCGGCTGAAGAAATGAAATCCGAACTGCCACGGCTCGAGGCTGCGGTGGTAGTCGGCGAAGTGATCCCACCAGGCCAGGCTCGGCAGGGAGGCGTCCTGGATGCGGGAAACGAGCGGGTGGCGGATGTCCTGGAAGCGCGCGAGCGCGGTGTCGAGGTCGGTGTGGTGGTCGGCGAGGGCTTGGGCGAGCCCGGCCGCGTCTTCCATGGCCATCTTGGTGCCGGAGCCGACCGAGAAGTGGGCGGTGTGGACGGCGTCTCCGAGTAAGACCACCGGTGTGCCGCCGCCCGTTCGGGTGTACCAGCGGTGGGTGCGGCGGGTCCGGAAGTTGGCCCACCGCGAGTTGTTGGCCACCAGGCGGTGCCCGGGTATCTGCTCGGCGAACAGGTGCTCGAGGTACCGCTGGGTCGTCTCATCAGACGGCCCGGCAGGAAGGGTGGTGTCGAAGCCGTCGAGGCCGGCGCGATGCCACGTCGGCTCGTCGGTTTCGACGATGAAGGTGCTCAATCCCGACCCGATCGGGTAGGCGTGGACGGCGAAGTTGCCGTGCTCGGACTCCGCGTGCAGAAACGTCAGACCGTCGAACTCGTAGGTGGTGCCGAACCAAATGAATTTCACGGCTGCCTCGTCGACGGTATGCCCCAATTCCCCCAGAAACCTTTCTCGGGTCGATGAATTGGCTCCATCGGCGGCCACGATGAGGTCATAGTTTCCGCTGGCATCGAGGGTGTCGACGTCGACGGCAGTGGAGAAGTGCAGCCGGGCACCCATCTCCGTGGCCCGCTCCCGGAGGGCGTCGAGCAGTGTTCGGCGGTGGACGGCGGCCATCCCGTTGCCGCCGGCGGGCATGCTCTGGCCTTTGCTGCGGACCTCGATGGTGTCCCAATGTCGGCCGTTGTGGGCCAACGTCTCCCGTAGCACGGGATCGACTTGGTCGATGGTGTCGAGGGTGGCATCGGAGAAGACGACTCCGAATCCGAAGATGTCGTCGGCGCGGTTGCGTTCGAAGACATCGATCCGGACGTCCGGGATCTTGTGGGCCAGGGCGATCGCGGTGAACAGGCCGCCAGGGCCGCCGCCAAGGCAGGCGACGCGCAACGGAGCTTGTGGGGGTTCGGGATACTCGTTGGCAGGAAACATCGGTGTCCAGGTTCCTTAATCTTGTCCGGTGACTGCGCCGGCACGGCTGTGGTCCGCCTCGGGGGTCGGCCTCGTGCGATTCAGTGCGGGCTCACACCGCTAACCCACAGACGGCGGCGGTCGCCTGCAGTTGCCGCAGCCCGAGGATCTCGCGCGCTTCGGCCGGGGTGGCGGGTTCGCATCCGAGTTCCCGGATGATCCGGACGGCCCGCTCGACGAGTTCTACGTTGGTGGCCAGCCTTCCCCGCTCGTAGTAGAGGTTGTCCTCGAGACCCACCCGGATGTGGCCACCGAGCAGGACGGCGTGGGTGATGGCGGGCAGTTGCGCCGCGCCGACGGCGGAGACGCACAGCTCACTGCCGGCGGGAAGTTCCTCGACCATCTGGTGCAGGGCTCGTGGGGTGTAGGGCATGGCGCCCTGGAAGGGGCGTTCCAACCCCAAGACGACGTTGATCCAGTACGGCTGCGAGTCGAATCCGGAGCGGATCAGCCGCGTGCAGTCCTGGACGAGGTGGGCCGGGTTCATGACCTCCCATTCGGGTTTGATCCCGAGTTCACCCATACGAGCCGCCATTTCGTCACATTCAGTGGGGGAGGTCTTGCAGAGCAGCTCGCGTCCACGCCCGTTGATCACGAAGGTTTCCGCATCGAAGGTGGCCATCTCGACGCCGGGTGCCTCCAGGCCCTTCATCCGTTCCCGGAAGTCGATGCGCCACTCGCCGGTGTCGTACTGCTTGATCATGTCCCCGGTGACCCCGCCGCCGGTGGAATTGTTGATCACCACATCGCATCGGCTGCGGGTGAGTTCGTTGATCGTCGCGTAGACGTCCGGGTTGCAGGTTGCCTGCAGGTCGCCGGGTCGGCGGGCATGGATCGCCGCGATGCTGGCGCCGGCGTCGACGCAGGCCGCGATGTCGTCCGCGATTTCCTCGGGTGTGACCGGTAGGTGCGGGTTCTCGTCCTTGGTGGCCATGCCTCCGGTGGGGGCGATGGTGACGATCACCTTGCGCGGGGTGGTCTGGGAGTGCGTTACGTGTGCCATGGAATCACTACCTAGGGTTGGGGGGCGCGAGTTATGTCCGGGCCAGGTCTTCGGTGCGGCCGGCGTCGGTCAGATCGAGGTCCACGTCGTGGATCGGGTCAGTGTCCTTGCGGTGCAGGTCCACTGCGAGCAGGGCACCGGAGACCGGGCATGCCCACCCGGTCACGGTGAGCTCGTCGTGGAGGGTGGCACCGGCACGCTCGGGCAACTCGAAAGGGAATGCATGGGCACCGGCCCGCCACCGGGTAGATCCCTCGGCCAAACGTGCGCCGTCCACCGACTCCACCCGCCAGGTGCCGTCGACCGCTCGGATCAGGCGCAACCGGTCGCTCAGCGGCAGCCAGCTCTCACCCTCGGCCAGAGTGCGGGGTGGCAGGTGCGGGTCGATTGCTGCCGGCAGTTCCGGAACGGAGTCGGGGGCGACCCCGAGTCGGGCGGCCCGCAGCGCGCGGCGGTGCCTGACGGTGGCCCGTGGGTCCCAGCCGGTGATCCTTCCCGACGAGTTCGTCTCGACGACGACTCCGTACGTGTCATATGCCGCTCGTCGGCTGACGACGTCGCGACGGAGGTCGACGAGAACATCGGCGGGGTCTCGATCGAGCGGGTCGCCGACACCGCCCCCGCCCTGCCAGGTGACGGCGAAGACATCGGTGTTGCGTAGCGGGAAGGCTCCCGGCTTGGGGCCGAGGTTGGTGAAGATTTCGGAGTGGTCGGCTGCGGCGCCGAGCGCCGCCACTGCCGCGGGCTCGGCTGCGGCGAGCAGGTTCGGCGCCAGCGATTGGTGAATCAGTCCGCCGGGAAGGCCGCCGCCCAGTCCGGCGGAGTTGGGGACCTCCGCACCGTGGGTCATCACCAGGGCTTCGGCCTCCTCGACGGCGATCGTGAGGGCGATCTCGGCGCCCAGCCCACCGCGGCGGCGACCGGCGCCGCCGGTGTCCCGCGCCAGACGGCGGTACAGGTACACCAGCGGGGTGCCCTGCTCGTTGACCTCCACATCGGCGATCGAGGGGCAGGGGGTGTTGATCGGTCCGGCGGCGTCTTGACCGTCGTGATCATCGAAGGCGCCGAATCCGCCGGCGAGGGGATCCATGAGGTGGAGTCCGAAGTTCTCGCCGAACTGGTTTCGGCCGCTGAGGTTGAAGGTGGCCATGGTGCCGCTGTTGACTGCCTGCGCCCGGTGCGCATACGCGGGGGTGGCGGCGAGCAGGCGGTTAAGGGCGGCGGAGACGACATTGCTGACCACCCACACCGTTTCCACCGTGGCGCTGCCCACGGGTGCCGGCGGCAGCGCGGTACAGATCAATCCGTCCGGTGCGACGATCTCGGTGGGGCGTAGCAAGCCGTCATTCCAGGGAATCCCGAATCCGAGAGTGGGAATGAGTGCCCCGGCGACGCCACCGACCAGTCCGGCTCGCGAACAGTTGACGAAACCCATTGCTTGCTGTGATGATCCGGAAAAATCGAACCGAAGATGGTCAGCATGCTTGGTCAGGACCAGATCCACCATGTAAAGCGTGTTGGCGTGCCCGTCGTGCTCGAGGAAGTCCCGGGTGTGGACGACGCCGTCGGGCAGCTCGAGCAGGCGGCGGCGCAGCGAGGCCTCTGCGTCGTCGACCATGGTGGCCATCGCAGTCTGGACCACGTCGGTGCCATAGCGGCGGCACAGTTCCGTCAACCGTTCTCCGGCGACGTTCAAGGTCGCGATGAAAGCGCGGATGTCCAGACCGACCTGCGCCGGCAGCCGAGTGGCTTGCAGGATCATCTCCAGCACGTCCTCGCGCAGGGTGCCACCGGAAACCAGTTTGACGGCCGGGATCCGCAATCCTTCCTGCCAGATCTCCTTCGCCTTCGGTGACCAGGACGCGAAGTCCATGCCCCCGATGTCCGTCTCGTGCGCCATGACGCCGGCCCAGGCGACCAGTTCACCGTCCACGAACAACGGTGCGCACATCTGCAGGTCGTTCTGGTGCAATGCGCCGACGAACGGGTCATTGCCGATGATGCGGTCGCCGTCTACGAGGGGACTGTCGGCGTTGAGGAGATGCCGGATGAGGGCGCCGACCGGGGGTGCCTCGAACGTGACCTGGTGACCCATCGTGGCGAACGACCCATCCGGCAGGTACAGGCCGGTGAAGAAGTCGCTGGCCTCGGTGACCGTAGGGCTCCCGCTGACCGCCTGCAGGGCCAGACGCATCTGATCGGTGATGGCGACCAGACGGCTCCGCACCACTTGGGCGATGACCGGATCGGCTGTGGCAGTGTGCTGGTCGTCGACGTTGCTGCTCATTACTTGCCTACCTTCACGTGAATGGCGCCGTGGTTGTCCGTTGATGCCGTGCCTGCCGGCGGGACCACCACCACGCAGCCGGGCAGCTGAATCAGGGCGGGTCCGGCCACCGTCTGCTCGGGGGCGGGCCAGGAGCAGCCGTAGATGGTGGTGGGCTCCGGAGCGGCGGGATCGTCGAAGACGACATCGCGGACACCGCGCTGCTCGAACGGCTCTCCGACGGTGGTGTGGGTGGGGGCGATCGAGTCGAGCGTGGCGATCGCTCGCACCGAGAGGATTTCGAAGCCGGCTTCGCGGAAGCCGGCACCCTTGCCGAAGAGCAGTTCGTACTCGCCCTCGAACCGGATCAGGAGCTTGGCCAGGTCGGCGGCATCCGGAGCGGCATCGACGGCGACGTCGATGTGGTGTGCCTGTCCCCGGTAGCGGACGGCCACCGTGTAGCTCACCCGGGCGGCCTCCGGGTCCGGGATCGCCGCCAGGACACGGTCGCGGGTGTCGATCAGCGCGGTGTCCAGTGCGGCGGCATGGGTGTGGTCGGGATCGACACCGGGGGAGAGCCGCAGGTAGCAGGTGCGTGCGGCAGTGGTGCGCTGGTCGCTGGTGCCCGCACCGTAGGCGGATTGGGCGGTGGCGGTGGCGGGGACGATGAATCCGTCCAGGCCGAGTTCTCGGCACAGTGCCCAGGCATGGGACGGGCCGCTGCCCCCGCCGGCGACGAGAGTGAACTCGCGGGGGTCGTGGCCGCGTTCGATCGTGACCGAACGCAGCAGGTCTGCCATGGCCGAGTCGAACACCTCCCGCACCGCCCGGGCGGCTTCGGTGGCGTTCAGGCCGAGAGGGGAACCGATCTGTTCTGCCAGCGCGCGGCGCGCGGCGGCGACGTCGAGGCGGATGCCGCCGGATCCGAAGCGATCGGGATCGAGGACGCCGAGCACCAGATCGGCGTCGGTTGTGGTGGGTTCGGTGCCGCCCTTGCCGTAACAGACGGGTCCGGGTGTGGCGCCCGCGCTGCGGGGCCCGACGGTCAACACACCGTCGCGCACGGCGGCGATCGAGCCGCCGCCGGCACCGATACTGGCGATGTCCACGCTCGGTACGCGCATGTCGGCGCCCCCGAAGGTGACCTCGTCACGCAGCAGCGGGGCGCCGTCGACCACCACGCCCACATCGAAACTGGTACCACCCACGTCCAGGGTGAGGATGTGCGGCCGATTCATGTTCTTGCCCAACGACTGTCCCGCCACCACACAGGACGCAGGGCCGCTGAGCAGACCCTTGACCGGGGAGGCAGTCAAGGTGGTAGCCGGGACGACCCCACCGGCGTTCGTGGTCATCATGATCGGTGCCGTCATGCCCAGCGCTCGCAACTCGTTCTCGAGCGTGACCAGGTAGTTCCCAGCGACCGGTCCCAGCGCTGCGTTTGCCGCGGTCGTGGAGGCCCGGGCGTACTCGCCGACGCTGGGTGCGATGTCGTGCGACAAGCTCACGAATGCATCCGGGAGGACTTCGTGAACCAGCCGCTCAACCGCCAATTCGTGGATGGGATTCTCCGTGGCCCACAGCAGGCAGACGGCCACGGCTTCGACGTTCTCCTCCCGCAAAGTCGCCAGCGCCTGCCGTACGGAGTCCTCGTCGAGTGGGGTGAGGATCTCGCCCTGGGGGTTGATGCGCTCGGTGATCTCGGCGACGAGGTCGCGGGGCACCAGCGGAGCGGTCCGTCCTCGCAGGTAGTAGTTGCCCAGGTCGAGTCCGGTCAGGCCGGCGGTGCCCCGGCGAAGCCGGCCGATCTCCAGCACGTCGCCGAAGCCGCGGGTGGTGATCAATCCGACCTTGGCTGATGCCCCGGTCAGCAGAGCGTTCAGGCCGACAGTGGTGCCGTGACCGAAATGGGAAACTCGGCGGCACATGTCCGCGGTGGGCAATCCGGCGAGCTCGGCGGCCAAGTGCACGGCGTTGATCACGCCCGTGACAACGTCCGAGGTAGTGGGGGACTTGCAGACTAAGGACGTGCCGTCCGGTGCTCGAAGCCAGAGGTCGGTGAAGGTTCCTCCGACGTCGGTGCCGATCACCCATCCAGTGGCATCGTCGGCGGTCAGTGGGCGCGGAAAATCGGGGGATGCCAATGTGGTTCAGCTCCTTTGTCACGGGGGCGCGACGTCTTTCGTGGTGCTCGATCAGTGGGAGGCGCGAGCGGGTTCCGGCTCGGGGCGGATTGCACGGGTGGCGGCGAATGCCTGTTCTCGGGGCAAGGTCAGCAGGACTGCGGCACCGAGGGTGAGCATGACTGCGACGGTCGTCAGCGCCCCGAGGTAATTGCCGGATCGGTCGAAGAAGGCGCCTACCCAGATCGGGCCGATCGACACCGCGATGGCGAAGACGGAGTAGATGAGTCCGTAGAGGAACCCGTAGCTCCGGAGGCCGAAGTAGTTGCCGCAGAAGAATGCGATCAGATCGGCCTCGGCGCCGAAGGAGATGCCGATCATGACGGCGGCCAGCGGTGCCAGTGCGGGTCCGCCCCAGATAATGAGCAGGCATCCGAGCGCAGTGGTCAGAAAGAGTGGGGCGGCGACCAAAGGGGCGAAGAACCGGTCGACTAGGAAACCGATGCACAGCCGACCTGCGATGACGCCGAGGCCGATCAATCCCGCGATGCCGGCGGCCGCGGCGGGGGTCATCCCGGTGTCGGTGAGCATCGGCACCATATGCGGGATGATGGCGGGGACCGAGGCCCCGACCAGGACGAACCCGACCAGCAGCGTCCAGAAGGTGCGCGAGGTGAGGGCGGCTGCGCGGGTGGCGCCCGGGGCGGCGGCGTCGGTGCGGTGGTCGACGGACTTCTTGACCGGATCGGTCAACCCGAAGAAGGCGAACGGCAAAACCGCCAGCGAGAGCGCAGCGAGGGCAACGAACCCCGCTCGCCATCCCCACAATTCGATGGCAAAGTTGATCAACACAGGCAGGCCCAGTGCGGCGATGCCTAAGCCGGACAGACTGATTCCCAGCGCTAGACCCCGTGATCTGAAGAAGTGCGAGTTGATGACCTTGGTGTAGACGACGGAGGTGGTGCCGGCGCCGAGTAGCCCGGAGAGGGCGAACAAGAGATGGAAGTGCAGCAGATCACCGTGGAACTGGCTCAGCAGAATCAGCGAGAGGGTCAGCGCCGGCACCGAGACGAACGCGATCCGCCGCGGCCCGATACGGTCGAGTAGCCAACCCAGCGGTGCCGTAGCAACGGTGAGAGCGATGGTGGTGTAGAGAAAAGACGAGGAGATTGCGGTTCGGGTCCAACCGAACTCGGCTTGGAGCGCGCCGGTGAACGAGCCGAGACTGTAGAACAAGAGGGCCGTCACGCCAACGGCGGATCCCACTGTGGCGGACAGCAGCGCTGGCCAGCCGGTGCGAAATTCTGCGTAACGAGCAGCAGGAGTCATTGCAAGTCCTATCTGTCGGAGACGACATCTGCAGGACTGGGGCGGGGTCTCTCCGGAGCCCGTGGCCTGTCCTGCGGTGTCGACTGCTGTCCGCCCGGAATGTGATCGGCGGCACAGTGTCTGGAATGACAGTAGGAGCGTGACCACGGTCACCACAATCAATACTTGGTGAAGTCAGGCATTATTCACGGTGATGGGTGGGGGAGCACGTCCTCGGCCAACGCCGAGATCTTGTGCCGCAGCCATTGATGAGCCGGATCGGTCATGTTCGGCCGCATCCACAGCATGATCATCTCGAGGGGTTGCAGGGGAAACGGTGGCTCGATCAACCGCAGGCCCTGTTCGTGCGCGAGCGAGCGGGCCAGGCGCTCCTGAATCAGAGCGAGTAGCCGAGTGTTGCGCAGCATGAAAGGCGCCAGGGTGAAGGTCTGAATACGCACCTGCGTGTTTCGCCGGACGCCGAGCGCATCGAGTTGCATCTCCGCCGACGAAGGGAGCGTGCCGACGTTGACCGCCATGTAGGGCTGTTCACTGAACTGGTCGAGGGAAAGGCTGTCGCCCACCGCTGGGTTCGCAGTGTCCACGACGCAGACGTACCGATCGGTGAACAGGGGTTCGTGGTCGAAGTCCGAGTAACGCGGGAAGACTGCTTTGGGCAGGATGAGCAGGTCGGTGTCGCCGCGGCGGAGGCGTTCAGCGAAATCGTCCCGTGCGGGCTCGATTTGCAAAGTCGCATGCGGTGCCTCAGCGGCGAGCATGCTCAAAAGTGGGCGCAGGAGGACAGCGGCCACGTAGTCGTTGGCGGTAATGGTGAACTCGCGCTGACTCGTTTCCGGGTGGAAGGCAGATCCTGAGACCAGAAGCGAGTCGATGATGGACAGCGCGTCCTTCAGGGGCACGGACAACGATTTGGCGTAGGGCGTTGCGACCAGGCCGCGGCCATGCTTGATAAGAATCGGGTCCTTGAAAAGCTTGCGTAACCTGCGCAGTGTGCCGCTCATGGCGGACTGGCCGACTTGGAGCCGCTCGGCGGCTCTGGTCACGCTCTCCTCCGCGAGGAGGGCATCGAGCGCTACGAGCAGGTTCAGGTCAACGCGGTGCAGGTCCATCGACGGTCCCTTGGAAAGTTTATCTGAAGGTGTGGCCGCCACCCGCGGGAGGCCGTCGGTGTCGTGGTGGTGCCGGCCACGTTTCAGTGACGGGGGAAATGGTGATGACAATAGCCGCAGACGGCTAATCAGCAGGACGTGGCCAAAGCCCGTCCCGGAGTCGAGGATCCAATCCGCGTTGAAGGCTGGGGCCCGAAACTGTTGCGGGACAGCGCCCATCTTCGGCGTCGCATGGAGCCGGAAGCTGTGGTGAAGCTCTCCTCCGGAACAGCGTGCCGCGACGGCGACCTTTTCGTCACCGCCGCGGCACGTTTCGTTCTCAGTTGCCTGTTCGGCTACACAGGTCGAGGGCGATGTCGACGATGAGGTCTTCCTGTCCGCCGACGAGGCCGCGGCGGCCGACCTCGAGGAGGATGGTGCGCACGTCGATGCCGTATCGCTGGGATGCGGCTTCTGCGTGCCGGAGGAAGGACGAGTACACGCCGGCGTAGCCGAGGGTGAGGGTTTCCCGGTCGACGCGGACGGGCCGGTCTTGGAGCGGCCGGACGAGGTCGTCGGCGGCGTCCTGGAGGGCGAACAGGTCGCTGTTGTGCTTCCAGCCCTGCAGGTCCGCGACCGCGATGAACGGTTCGATCGGGCAGTTGCCGGCGCCGGCGCCGTGCCCGGCCAGCGAGGCGTCGACCCGGGTGACACCCTCTTCGACGGCGACGACGGAATTGGCGACCGACAGCGACAGGTTCTCGTGGGCGTGGATGCCGATCTCGGTGCCCTCGTCGAGCACGTCCCGGTAGGCGCGGACCCGGTCTCGGACCCCGTCCATGGTCAACCGGCCACCGGAGTCGGTGACGTACACGCAGTGCGCACCATAGGACTCCATGAGCTTGGCCTGGGCGGCGAGCTCGGGTGCGGTGGTCATGTGGCTCATCATGAGGAAGCCGGACACGTCCATGCCGAGTTCCCGGGCTTTGCCGATGTGCTGGGCGGCGACGTCGGCTTCGGTGCAATGAGTGGCCACCCGCACCGACCGCACGCCCAGTTGGTAGGCGTGTTCGAGTTCGGCGATGGTGCCGATGCCGGGCAGCAGCAGGGTGGTCAACCGGGCGTGGGTGAGGTTGGCGGCGGCGGCTTCGATCCATTCCCAGTCGGTGTTGCTGCCGGGACCGTAGTTCAGCGATCCGCCGGCGAGTCCGTCGCCGTGGGCGACCTCGATGCCGTCGACACCGGCGGCGTCGAGCGCGGACACGATCTTGCCGACGTCGTCGGGGGTGATGCGGTGGCGGACGGCGTGCATGCCGTCGCGGAGGGTGACGTCCTGGATGAACAGTTGCGTGGTCATCGGGTGGCTCCCTGGGCTGCCGTCGGGGCGGCGATCGTGTCGGCGACGGATTCGGCGTAGCGCACTGCGGCCGAGGTCATGATGTCGAGGTTTCCGGCGTAGGCGGGCAGGTAGTGTGCGGCGCCTTCGACTTCGAGGAACACCGTCACCTGGTGGGTGGGGGCTGCCGTGTCCCCGGATGCGAGCAGGGTGTGCACGGGTTGGCCGTCCGGGACCGGGGTGATCTGGACCTGTTGCTTGAGTCGGTAGCCGGGCACGTAGGTCGCGACGTGGTCGACCATCGTTTGGATCGAGTCGCGGACTGCGTCGTGGGTGGCCGGGTCGGGGGCGGAGATCAGGCACAGGACGGTATCGCGCATGATCAGCGGCGGGTCGGCCGGGTTGAGGATGATGATGGCCTTGCCGCGGCGGGCGCCGCCGACGGTTTCGATGGCGTGGGAGGTGGTTTCGGTGAACTCGTCGATGTTCGCGCGGGTGCCCGGTCCGGCGGACTTCGAGGCGATGGAGGCGACGATTTCGGCGTAGGCGACCGGTGTCACGCGGGAGACGGCGGCGACGATCGGGATGGTGGCCTGACCGCCGCAGGTGACCATGTTGACGTTGGTGGCGTCCCGGTGTTCGTCGAGGTTGACCGCCGGCACCACGAACGGCCCGAGGGCGGCGGGGGTGAGGTCGATCAGTCGTTTGCCGAGCGGTTCGAGCAGGGCGGCGTTGGCGGCGTGGGCCTTGGCGGAGGTGGCGTCGAAGATCACGTCGATCTCGTCGAAGTTCGGCAGCTCCAGCAGTCCCTGGACGCCGCCCGAGGTGGTGGGGACACCGAGTCGGCGGGCGCGGGCGAGCCCGTCGGAGTCGGGGTCGATGCCCACCATCGCGCCCATCTGCAGGACGTCGGAGTGGCGGATCACCTTGATCATCAGGTCGGTGCCGATGTTGCCGGATCCGATCACCGCGACGGTGACCTTACGGGTGTTCTCGCTCATGGTGCTCACTCCTGGGTGAAGGTTGCGGTGATCGATCCGAGACCGGTGATGTCGGCCCGAACGGTCCTGGCGGTGTCGATGACGGCCATCGGCCCAAGCGCCCCGGACAAGATCACCTGACCGGCCAGCAGTGGTTGCCCGAACTCGCGTGCGGTGCGCGCGAGCCAGGCCAGCGCCCGCAACGGGTCACCGAGGCAGGCGGCCCCGGTTCCGGTCGACACCTCGGTGTCGTCGATGAGCATCTGCATCTGCGCGGCGACCGGGTCGAAGGAGTCGAGGGTTCGCCGGTCGGCGCCGAGGACGAACAGTCCGCTCGACCCGTTGTCGGCAACGGTATCTCCGAAGGTGATGTCCCACGCGGCGATTCGGCTGTCGACGATCTCGAGGGCGGCGACCGCGTAGTCGACGGCGGCGCGGATCTGGGTGTCGTCGAGCGGCCCGTCCACCAGATCGTGTGCGAGGACGAACGCGATCTCCGCCTCGACCTTCGGCTGCAGCAGACGCGACAACGGGATGGGGGTGCTCTCCTGGCAGCGCATGTCGTCGAACAACACCCCGAAGTCCGGTTGGTCGACGCCGAGCTGCTGCTGGACCGCCGGAGAGGTCAGGCCGATCTTGCGGCCGACGACGCTTGCTCCGGCGGCGATCCGGCCGGCGACGATCCGCTCCTGCACGGCATACGCCGCCGCGACGTCGTCGGCACCGATCAGGTCGCGGACCGGCGCGCACGGCGTGGAAGTTGCCGCGGCGGCACTCAACCGCTCGGCGGCTACGGTGACCGCGTCGGCGGTAGCTCGCGCCGTGGTGGGCAGACTGGTGCCCTGAGGTGTGCTCATCTGACTTCCCGATGTGATCGTGGGGTGGACTGTGGTTCCACTGTTGCCGCGGGGAGATCGCAGGCCAAGCATTGCGTTCCACTGAGCCGAACACACGCCGGTATCGTGGACGACGCCGCCGGTAGCAGCGGAAGGGAGGAACCGGCAGTGTCCGATCAGGAGTTCGACCGCACGACGGTGCTGGGCAAGGTCATGATGGTGCTGCACGCGTTCACCATCGACGACTCGACCCTGTCGCTGGCCGAACTGGTCCGGCGGACATCCATCCCGAAAGGCACGCTGCACCGGGTCCTCTCCGACATGGTGGCGGTGCGGATGCTGGACCGCACCGACGCCGGCTACCGGCTCGGCGGATCGTTATTCGAGCTGGGCATGCGGGCGTCGGTCGAGCGCAGCCTGCTCGAGGTGGCGATCCCCTTCATGGAGGACCTCTATGTGCGCACCCACGAGACGGTGCACCTGGGGGTCCTCGACGGGACCGAGGTCGTGTACCTGTCGAAGATCGGCGGCCATCGGCAAGCCAGCGCACCATCGAGGATCGGTGGCCGGATGCCGGTGCACTGCACCGCAATCGGCAAGGTGCTGCTCGCCCACGCCGATAGTGACCTCCGAGAGCAGGTGCTCTCCGCTCCGCTGGCCCGCTACACCGCGCGGACCATGATCCTGCCCGGACCGCTGCGCACCCAGCTCGACCGCATCGCCGCCGAGGGCATGGCCTACGAATACGAGGAATCCGCCACCGGCATCGTGTGCGTAGCCGCCCCCGTCCGCGACGGCGAGGACGTCGTTGCCGCGATCAGCGTGACCGGCCCCTCTCACCGCTTCCGGCCGGACACGCATGCAACCTCGGTCCGCGCAGCCGCCGACGGCATCGGTGTGATGCTCGCTCGGCGAACACAGCTTTTTGTCGACACGCGATCCAGCCCGTAGCCCCTTCGGTCTAGCAGAGATCAATGATGACCCCTCATGCAACTAGACGTCTAGAATGCTAGTTGCTTTAATGGTTTGGTGCTCAATCATTTGGTGGTCGCCCTTCGGCGTCGTTCCCCTGACTGTGTCATCGCACCGTCGCTACGTGCCGGCGTCGCGGTGGGTGTTCCGCTGGTGGGTGCCATGATGGCGGGCTGGCATCACTGGGTTCCCTACCTCACGCTTGGCTCGCTGGTCGCCCTGTATGGGAAGAGCGAACCATATCGCCGGCGGGCGGGAACCCTCACTGGTGTCGGTATCGGCCTGGTGCTGGCCGTAGGTGCCGGTGTGTGGGTTGCCGGTTCGGTTACCCACCCCGCCGCACGCTTGTTGATGATCGGGGTTGCGGCCGCGGTGGCCAAGCTCTTGTGCGATGCTGGCGCTTCCGGGCCTCCGGGAGGATTGATTCTCGGTTTCGCCTGTGCCACCACCGCGTATCTCCCGCCGCCGGTTCCGTCGGTGGTGGCGGTCTTCGCCGCTACCTCGGCGGGAGCGTTGTTTGCCTGGGTGGTGTGCATGTGTGGATGGGTGTTCGATCCGTGGGGTCCGGCGCGGGTCGCGGTCGCGAATGCGTTGCGATGCGCTGCGACGATCTCCCGGTCCGACGAGGCCCGTGCCAGGCACACGGCCGCACTGGCGGTGCACTCTGGCTGGTTGGCTCTGGCGGCGCCGCGTGAACGGCGTGCCGGTGTTCACGGCATGCTCGTCCGGTTGAATGCTGCCGCCGAATCGGTTGTTCTGAACCCGGCATCGCCGGACACCGTGCGAAGTCACCAGCTGAAATCGGCAGCGGCACGAATCCTGCGACGGCGGCCACCGAATCTGCCGGATCTGCCTGCGCCACCGTTTCTGAACGCATTCACGGATTCTCCGGGTTCTGTGATGCTTCGGTCGCGGTCGATGGTTGCCGCGCTGCACCCGCGGTCACTGATGATGCCGGGCGCGGTGCGCGTGTTTCTCGGCACCGTGGTCGCCGGCGGTGTGGCGCAGGCACTGCACCTCGGCCACGGCTACTGGGCTTCGGTGACGGCTATTGCGGTGTTGTCGGTTCCCAGCGCCGTCGCCAGCGTGCATCGCGCCGTGCAGCGCACACTCGGTACCGCGGTGGGACTGATCCTGGCGTTGCTGGTGCTGTCGACTGTGTCCTCCCCGCTCTGGGTGTCCGTCATCGTCGTCGGGTGTGTAATCGTGGGGGAGATCTTCGTGGTCTACAACTACGGGTACGGGATGGTGTGGATCACCCCGACTGCTGTGTTGCTGACCGTGTTGGCCGGGCCGGCCGGGTCCGCTGACCTGACGGGTGATCGCCTGCTCGCCACCGCTGTCGGTGGGCTGGTTGCGCTGGGATGCGTACTCGCTGTGCGAAACCGAAGGTCGATACGTGCGCTGGAGTCCGCGATACGTGCCTGCGAAAAGGCGGTCGCCGAACCACGCGGTGAGCAACAGCGGCGGAAGTTGGTTCCCCTGGTCGCAGCGGCACGTGATGCGTACGAAATCGTCCGGGGTGAGCACTCGATTCGTGATGTACCGGATGAGGAGCTCGTCCGTCGCTTCGAGCGGGAGTTCGCATACTCCTGAGGTCGCTGCCGGGCGACGTCGACACAGTGGGGTACGACCACAGGCGCGGAGCGAATACCGGCCCGCCTTCCTGGTGCTTTTCGCTCTCGCGTCCGTAGCTCAGTTTCGCGGATGGGGGATCGGACCATGGCCCTGGGTGCTAGGTACTACACGACGACCAGCCCTGGTCCCGATCCACCGCCACAAACGAATGCGAAAGCGGGGTGATCGATCGCTGGCGGCTGCTACCTGTCGCGCCGGGGTGCGTCGTCCACGTCCCTCTCCAGCGGTCGTCATGTGGTGAGGCTGTGGCGGGTACGGACCGCCCCGGGTGGGGGCCTTCGCCCGGGACAGCCGTCGACGGCTCCGGCGGTGCACCCAACACGGGCCCGTCGTCGTTCTCCACTGCCGTTCTAGAGTGCCAATATTACTCATCCTGAGTGATCTGGACCACTTCTTGTCGCTGGATCAAATCGACAATCTGGCCTTACCTGGATATATGTAAGTCGTTTGAAATAGTTCCGGAAAACCTCTTTCTTGTTACGGCAGTAACTGGCATGCTAGTTGTAGTGATGGCGATCACCCGGTCGGCCGATAGGGCCTCGGGTCCACAGAGAGTTTGAGAAGGTGCAATGGAGACTTCAGCCTTGCCTGCCCCGGCATTCGTGCCGTTCCCCGAAGACGGCAGCGGCTACGACACCGATGTCGTAATCGTTGGCCTCGGTCCGGCCGGCGGCACGGCCGCCCTGGCCCTGGCCACGTACGGGATCCGAGTGCACGCCGTCTCGATGTTTCCGTGGGTGGCGAACTCCCCCCGCGCGCACATCACGAACCAGCGGGCCGCCGAGGTTCTCCGCGACCTGGGCGTGGAGGAGGAAGCGCGGCGGTACGCGACGCCGTGGGATCAGATGGGAGACACGCTGTTCACCACGAGCCTGGCTGGTGAAGAGATCGTCCGACTTCAGACCTGGGGTACCGGTGACCTGCGCTACGGCGACTACCTGACCGGCAGCCCGTGCACGATGCTGGACATTCCGCAGCCGTTGATGGAGCCGGTACTCGTCAAGAATGCCGCCGAACGCGGCGCGGTCGTGAGCTTCCACACGGAATACCTCGACCACGTCCAGGACGAGGACGGCGTGACCGTCCGCTTCCGTGATGTCCGCTCCGGGAACGTCTTCGAGCAGCGTGCTAGGTACCTGCTGGGCTTCGACGGTGCGCGTTCGAAGATCGCCGAGGAGATCGAGCTTCCCTTCGAAGGCGAACTTGCCCGTGCGGGTACTGCCTACATCCTCTTCAACGCCGACTTGAGCAAGTACGTCGCGCATCGCCCGAGCATCCTGCATTGGATCATGAATTCGAAGGCTGGTTTCGGTGAGATCGGTATGGGTCTGCTGCGGGCAATCAAGCCGTGGAACCAGTGGATCGCCGGCTGGGGCTTCAACATGGCCGACGGTCAGCCCGACGTGTCCGACGAGGTTGTCCTCGAACAGATTCGTACACTGGTCGGCGACCCCGATCTCGAGGTCGAGATCGTGTCGCGGTCCTTCTGGTACGTCAATCAGCAGCATGCCAACCACTACCAGTCCGGCCGGGTCTTCTGCGGCGGCGATGCCGTCCACCGGCACCCACCGAGCAGCGGCCTGGGTTCGAACACGTCGATCCAGGATGCGTTCAATCTGGCATGGAAGGTCGCGTTCGTCGTCAAGGGATACGCCGGTGATGGTCTCCTCGAGTCCTACTCGCCCGAGCGAGTACCGGTCGGCAAGCAAATCGTCGCCCGCGCCAACCAGTCCCGCAAAGACTACGCAGGACTGCGCGAATGGTTCGACTATGACAGCGACGACCCGGTCAAGGCCGGCCTGGCGAAGCTGAACGACCCCTCGCCCGAGGGTGTCGCCCGACGTGAACGCCTCTACGAAGCACTGGAATTGAAGAACACCGAGTTCAACGCCCAGGGTGTCGAACTCAACCAGCGTTACGAGTCGGACGCGGTCGTGCCTGATCCTGACGCCGGGGACGAAGAGTGGGCCCGCAACCGAGAACTGTATCTGCAGGCGACCACGCGGCCCGGCGCCAAGCTGCCCCACGCGTGGCTTGTCGGAGCGGACGGCACGCGCATCTCCACCCTCGACGTCACCGGGAAGGGAATGATGACCCTTCTGACCGGAATCGGTGGACAGGCGTGGAAGAAGGCCGCCACCAAACTGGACCTGCCGTATCTGCGCATCGTGGTGGTCGGCGAGCCCGGAACCATCGACCCTTATGGCTACTGGCGCCAGGTCCGCGAAACCCACGAAGCCGGCGCCATTCTGGTCCGCCCCGACGGTTACATCGCCTGGCGGCACAGCGCCCCGGTCTGGGACGACGCCGAAGCAGTCCAGCACCTGGAGACCGCGCTGGCCAGTGTCTTGGACCGGTCGGCGGAGCAGTCCACCGACAGCGAGACGGCCATCGCGAGCGACTCCGGCCGCTCGACTCCGCCGCAGTACAGCACCGCGGCGATGCCGATCGCCGTTCCTCAGGCCACACCAGAGGACGCGTCGGCGGTCGCCGGCACGCAGAGCAATGTCATCACAGCCGAGGGAGGCAACAACTGATGTCCCGTCCATACACCAGCGTTTGGGACGACCTGAACCAGGTCGAGTTCAGTCAGGGATTCTTGCAGGCCGGCCCGTACCGGACCCGGTACCTGCACGCCGGCGA
>NZ_JBHURF010000029.1:0-121137 GCF_042674125.1 Rhodococcus sp. NPDC056960
GGTCTGACCGAGCAGCAGGCGAAGGACGAGGGTTACGACGTCAAGGTCGCGACGTTCCCGTTCGCCGCGAACGGCAAGGCGCACGGCCTCGGTGACGCCACCGGTTTCGTCAAGCTGATCGCCGACACCAAGTACGGCGAGCTGATCGGTGGACACCTCATCGGCCCCGACGTCTCCGAGCTGCTGCCCGAGCTGACCCTCGCGCAGAAGTGGGACCTGACGGTCAACGAGCTGGCCCGCAACGTGCACACGCACCCGACGCTGTCCGAGGCCCTGCAGGAGGCCATCCACGGTCTCGCCGGACACATGATCAACTTCTGACCCGAACACCGACGAGGGCCCGCACAGTTACTGTGCGGGCCCTCGTCGTGTCTCACCGGGTTGCTTGCGTGACCCGATGGCGAATTGCCCGTTCCGGTGGCATCGTGGGGAAGATGACCATGCCGGACAGCACACCAGAAGGATCCGCGGGCGAGTACAGCCTGGACGAAGAGGACCAGCTGCAGCCGGAGGACACGTTGGTCGACCGAGGCGTGGACGACGTTCTCGACGAGGGGTATTCGCCGCCGGAGAAACCACTCGGGCTCGACGCGTTCGGAACGACGGCGGCCGAACAGCGTGAAGGGGAGACCCTCGATCAGCGGCTCGCGGAGGAAGAACCGGATCCGGCGTTCGAGGAGGACGACAATGCGGAGATCCTCGACGACAACGAGGTCGGACGGATGCGGTCGGGCCGACTTCTCGCCGAGGACGAGGGTTCCGGGGCGGACGAGGAGAAGGATCTCGTGGCGTCCGACATCGGGATCGACGGGGGAGCGGCATCAGCCGAAGAGGCCGCGGTTCACATCGTCGACGAAGAGTCGGATCTCGACGAGTTCAGCTGACGCCGCGATTGGCGTCGTATCTCTCCTGCGCCGCCCGGACGTCGGGTACGCGTGATTCGACCAGTTCGATGAGGCCGATGAGGCGTGAGCCGATCTCGGCGCCGAGCGGCGTGAGGCTGTATTCGACCTTCGGTGGAATCGCTTCGAGCACTTCGCGAATTACCAGGCCGTCTCGTTCGAGTGCCTGCAACGTCTGCGACAGCATGCGCTCACTGACGCCGTCGACGCGTCGGCGGAGTGCGCTGAATCGGTAGCTGCCCTCGGTCAGTGCCGCGAGGGCGAGCACTCCCCACCGGCCGGTGACGGTCTGCAGCGTCTCGCGCGACGCGCAGTCTCGCGCGAAGACGTCGGCTTCGAGGGTGCGGTCGTCACTTTCCTGTGCTGGGTGCGCGGGCTCGGACATGCGTCCAGTGTATCCCACGATGAGGAAGCACTTACCTAAACATTTGCACTTACGAAAAATTAGTGCATGATGGAAAGTGAGCTTGAATCGTCAACTCGCACCACTACGCGCTAGGAGTTCGTCATGACCATCGCCGTCACAGGAGCAACCGGACACCTCGGACGCCTCGTCGTCGAGGCACTGCTCGACAAGGGCACACCCGCCGCCGACATCGTTGCCGTGGTCCGTACCCCGGCCAAGGCTGCGGACCTGGCAGACAAAGGCGTCGACGTCCGCCAGGCGGAGTACGGTGACCGCGCCGCACTGGAGAAGGCGCTCGCCGGCGTCGACAAGCTGCTGCTCGTCTCGGGCAGTGACATAGGGCAACGGATTGCCCAGCACACCAACGTGATCGACGCCGCGAAGGCCGCCGGCGTCGGGTTCCTCGCCTACACGAGCATCCTCGATGCGCAGAACTCTCCGCTCGGACTGGCCGTGGAACACCGTGGCACCGAGGACCGGCTGGCGACATCCGGAATCGACTTCGCCCTGCTCCGCAACGGCTGGTACTGGGAGAACTACCTCGGCAGCATTCCCGCGGCGCGTGAGATCGGAGCCCTGTTCGGCAGTGCCGGAACGGGTGTCGTGGCCGCGGCCGCCCGGAAGGACTACGCCGAGGCCGCCGCCGCGGTCCTGCTCGCTGACGGTCAGGCCGGCAAGGTATACGAACTCGGCGGCGACGAGCGCCTGACCTACAGCGAACTGGCCGACGTGTTTTCCGAGGTCCTCGGAAAGCCGGTGTCGTACAAAGACCTTCCGCAGGCCGAGTACGCCGCGGTGCTCGAAGGTGCCGGACTGCCCGCGCCCATCGCGAGCATGCTCGCCGACTCCGATGCGGGAGTGGCGGCCGGCGCCCTCGACACCGAGAGCGGTGACCTGCAGACGCTGATCGGCCGCAAGTCGACCCGGGCAGTCAGTGCCCTCGGCCTGTGAGTACTTGTTAACCGCCCGCGGTTAACAAGTACTCACGGGTGTAAGCAACCCAACTGCGGAACTCGGTGATGTCGGTGGCCCCGTCGACCGCGTCGTGGGTGCAGCTGAAGCCCACCACGGCGCGGCCGTCGGACAGTTCGACGCTGGTCAGCGCCATCGGGGCGGGCAGGGCGGCCAGGAAGGTGCCCAGGCCTGCGGGCGACACGCGGAACAGTTCCCCGGCGATCTCGGCTCCCGCGCCGGGGCCGCGGCGGACGAGACCGGGTTTGGGCGGTGTCGTGGCGAGCGCGGTGAGCCGGTACGCGTCCGTGGTGGTGACGGTGCCGACGAACCGTGCGCCGATGTCCTCGAGCTGGAAATGCAGGGGCTGCCCGCGCAGGTGCGCGCCGAACACCGCGAGCTCGACACCGTCCTCGACGAGCGTGGGCGCGGGGACGCCGACGAGGCGGGCCGCCAGATCCACGGCGACCTGATCCGCGAACGCCGGCACCACGAACATGACGCCGAACGGGTCGCCGGCCGCGGTGGCGACGCCGGGGACCGCGACGGCCGCCATGTCGAGCAGGTTGCAGAAGTTCGTGTAAGTGCCCATCCGCCGGTTGATCTGGATCGGATCCGCTTGCACGGCAGCGATGGTCGGGTGTTCGGTGGTCGTGGGCAGAAGGAGGCCATCGAATCCGGCCAGCAGTTCCCGAGCTTGTGCTTTGACGCGGGCGAGGGTGTCGAGGTCGGCGGCGAACTCGTGGCCCGCCGGTTTCCGCGCCGACTCGACGATGGCGGTGACCACCGGGTCGGCGCCCGCGGGCGCGGTGTCGAGGAACTGCCCGACCGCGGTGTACCGCTCGGCGACGACCGCGCCGTCGTACAGCAGCCGCGCCGCGCCGAGCAGCGGGGAGATGTCGACCGCCTCGACGGCGAACCCACGGTCCGTCACCGCCGCCACGGTGGCGTCGAACGCCGCCCGGTACTCCGGCGTCAGCAGCGCGAGATCCGCCTCCGTGGGAATCGCGACCCGCGGCTGCGCTGGCGCCGCGAGTCCGACGTCGGAGGGCCACGCGCGGCTGCGCGGGTCCGCGTTCGCCGGTCCCGCCATGATGCGAGCGGCGGTCACGGCAGTGTCGAGTTCGGTGGCGAAGACGGTGACGCAGTCGTAGTCGACGCACGCGGGAACCACGCCGTCGGCGGGGATGACGCCGAGGGTCGCCTTGATCCCGACGAGACCGTTGAACGCGGCCGGGACCCGTCCGGATCCCGCTGTGTCGGTGCCGATTCCGATGTCGGCGATGCCGAGTGCGACGGCGACCGCCGAACCCGAGCTGGATCCACCGGACACACGTTCGGGATCCCACGAGCACCGGACGGCGCCGTACGGACTGCGCGTCCCGACCAGTCCCGTTGCGAACTGGTCGAGGTTCGTCTTCCCGAGGACGACGGCACCCTGTTCGACGAGGCGGCGCACGGCGGTCGCGGTGACGTCGGGAAGGTAGGCGAACTCGGGGCACGCCGCGGACGTGGGCAGTCCGGCGACGTCGATGTTGTCCTTGACCGCCACGACCTTCCCGGCCAGGGGGAGACGTTCGCCGGCGTCGAGACGGGCCTGCACGGCAACGGCATCGGCGTGGACGTCCGCGGCGGGCCGGAGGGTGATCCACACTTCGGGGCGGTCGACCTCGGCGATGCGCCGGAAGGCGTCCTCGACACGGGCGGTGGGGGACAGGGTGATCTGTGCGCGGTTCACGGCATCGACAGTCATCAGTTTTCTGCTCCAATCACGACGAGAGGGGTGCCCGGTTCGACGATCGCGCCCGGTGACACGAGGACGTCGAGGACCGTTCCGGAGGACGGGAACGCGACCGGCATCTCGAGTTTCATCGCCTCGAGCACCACCGCATTCTGTCCGGCTTCGATGCGTTGCCCGGCCTCGACCTCGACGCGCCACACGCTTCCGACCATCGGCGCCTCGACGACGATCGCGCCGGACGGAAGCTCGCCCCGCGCGGACGGTTCCGGGGCGGGCGCCTGTTCGACGCGGTCGAATTCGCCCGACGCCCGCCACGCCGCCTTCTCGGTGTCGAAGGCCGCGGACTGGCGTGCGTCGAATTCGGCGATGGATCGAGCATTGTCCCGCAGGAACTTCAGGTGGTCGGCGAACGCGAACGTGCCGTCGGAGATCTCCGCGTCGAACCGCCCGGCGACCGCCTGCGCGCGGTACTCGCGTAATTGCTCCGGGGTGACGGGTTCCCACACGATGCGGTCGAAGAACCGGAACATCCACGGCTTGCCCTCGTCGAACGGGCGGTGCTGCCGGTATCCGGACCAGATCGGGACGGTGCGGCCGATCAGCTGATACCCGCCCGGCGACTCCATGCCGTACACGCACAGGTACTTGCCGCCGATACCGACGGCGTCGGACGGCGTCCAGGTGCGCGCCGGGTTGTACTTGGTGGTGACCAGGCGGTGCCGCGGGTCGAGGGGCACCGCCAGCGGCGCGCCGAGGTAGACGTCACCGAGCCCGAGCACCAGGTACTCGGCGTCGAACACGGCGTTTCGGACGTCGTCGACGCTGTCCAAACCGTTGATGCGCCGGATGAACTCGGTGTTCGACGGCAGCCACGGCGCTTCGTCGCGGACACCGTTGCGGTAGCGGTCGATGGCCTCCGCGATGGACGGGTCGTCGAACGACAGCGGCAACCGGACCGTCCGGCTCGGGACCACCAGATCGTGCGTCGCCGGCAGCAGTTCCTCGATGTCCTGCAGGATGTCGAGCAGTCGACGGGCCGGAAGTTCGTCGGCGTCGAAGTGCAGGTGCAGCGACCGCACACCGGGGGTGATGTCGATGATGCCGGGGACGCGGCGCCGGACCAACGCCTCCGACAGCGCGTGGACGCGCATGCGGAGCCCGAGGTCGAGTTCGCGGTCGCCGTACTCGACGAGGATGTTGTCGTCGCCGCCGCGCAGATACACGACCTCCGGTCGGTCCAGTACGGGCGCGATCCGGTGCAGCACCCCGCCGTCGCCGGCCGTCGCCCGGGTAGAGGCGGGCGGAACATCCAGGCGCCGAGCCGAATCCGATGCCCGCAGCGCGTCCGCACCGTCGTCGGAGACCGCGAGAAACCGCACCCGGTCGCCGGGGCGGATCTGCCCCAGCTTCCAGCGGTGCGCCTTCACGACGGTGAGGGGGCACGCGAAACCGCCGAGGCTCGGACCGTCGGGTCCGAGCAGGATCGGAGTGTCCCCGGAGACGTTGAGGGCGCCGACACTGTACGGGTTGTCGTGCAGATTCGACGGATGCAGCCCGGCGTCGCCGCCGTCGGTCCGGGACCAGACCGGCTTGGGTCCGTCGAGCCGCAGTCCGGTGCGGTTGGCGTGAGTCTGGACCTTCCAGGTGGTGTCGTAGAACTGCGCCATGTCGGCATCGGTGAAGTAGATGGGCGCCGGTTGCGGTCCCTCGGTGACGGCGAGATGCCACTCGTGGGTGAGCTCGGGACGGAAGTCCGCCGGGACAGGTTGGGGCGCAGCGAGTCCCGCAGTGTTCTCGAACAGCGAGTCGTCGAAAAGGCCCAGCACATCACCCGTGGCGACGGCCTTGCCGGTGATGCCGCCGAACCCGCCGAGCGTGAACGTCGACGCGCTGCCGTGATACAGCGGCGCGTCGATGCCGCCGCGGAACGCGACGTACGTGCGCAGACCCGTGTCGCCCGGCGTGCCGATGTCGAGCACGGATCCGGCAGACACCTCCACCGGTTCCCACAGCGGGATCGGTTCGCCGTCGAGGGTGACCGGGGTGTCGGCGCCGCCCACGCAGATCACGGTCGGGTCCGAGAACACGAGCCGCGGGCCCTGCAGGGTGCATTCGAGCCCCGGTGCGCCGGCCGCATTGCCGACGGCGGTGTTGACGAGCTGGAACGACAGGTCGTCCATCGGTCCCGACGGCGGAATCCCGACCTCCCACAGACCGATTCGGCCCGGATGGTCCTGCACCGTGGTCATGGTTCCGGCGCGGAGCACGTCCACGCGGCGGCCGGTGGGTCGCAGATCTGCCAGCGACCGCGTGGTGTGCTCGACGGCCGGCACCGTGTCGGCGGCGCAGATCCGACGCAGCTGGGGCAGGTTGGTCTGGACCCCGTAGATGTGCGTGTCCCCGAGCGCCTCGGCGAGGGCCGCGAACGCCGCCGTGCGCCGGTGCCCGCGGGTGATCACCTTCGCCAGCATCGGGTCGTAGTGGGCGCTCACCTCGGTGCCCGTGTCGACCCACGTCTCCACCCGTGTGTGAGCCGGGAACTCGACGCCCGTGAGCCGTCCGGCGCTGGGACGGTAGTCGTGGCCGGGGTCCTCGGCGTAGATGCGGGCCTCCACAGCGGTTCCGGTGATCGCGGGTCCGGAGTCGGGCAGCCCGTCCAGCATGGACCCGTCGCCGCGGGCGAGCCGCAGCATCCACTCGACGAGGTCGATTCCGGTGACTTCTTCGGTCACCGGGTGCTCGACCTGCAGTCGCGTGTTCATCTCGAGGAACGACGCCTCACCCCGGTCCACGTCGTAGACGAACTCGACGGTGCCCGCGGACCGGTAGTTCACCGACGACGCAAGGCGACGCGACGAGCTCAGGAGTTGATCGACCAGGTCGTCGGAGAGTCCGGGCGCCGGGGCCTCCTCGACGACTTTCTGGTTGCGGCGCTGCAGTGAACAGTCACGGGTGCCGAGGCTGATCGTGCGGCCCAGGCCGTCGCCGAACACCTGCACCTCGATGTGCCGGGCCCGGGCCACGAACCGTTCGAGGAACACCCCGGACGAGGAGAAGTTGGCCTGGGCGAGGCGCTGCACGCGGTCGTAGGCGTCGCGGAGTTCCGCGGCGTCGGCGCAGGCCTGCATCCCGATGCCGCCGCCGCCACCGACGGCCTTGATCATCACCGGATAGCCGATGTCGGCCGCCGCGGACACGGTGGCGTCGGCGGAGTCCAGGAGGCCGCTGCCCGCCACGAGGGGAACGCCGACGGCCCGGGCGGCCTCGCGGGCCGTGTGCTTGTTTCCGAACGTGCGCAATTGTTCGGGGGTGGGGCCGACGAACGCGATGCCCGCGGCTTCGGCCGCCGCGGCGAACGTGTCGTTCTCCGAGAGGAAGCCGTAGCCGGGGTGAATCGCGCCCGCGCCCGTGGCCAGTGCGGCCTCCACGACGGCGTCGGCCCGCAGATACGACTCGTGGGCGGGTGCCGGGCCCAGCCGGACGGCGACGTCGGCCATCTCGACGTGTGCGGCGGCGGAATCGGCGTCGGAGTACACCGCGACCGTCTTCAGTCCGAGGAGATGCGCGGTTCGCATGATGCGGCAGGCGATTTCGCCCCGGTTGGCGACGAGCAGGGTGTCGAAGGAGTACTCGATCGTCGGCGTATTCATCCCTGTGGACATGGTTGTATACGCTAGGGACGGGGTGTTTCACCGAGATTTCTCGAGGTAAAGCGTGGGTAAGTAACACCTCTCACGGTGTCGAGGGCTGCACCGGGGGAACGAAGTCGAATGTCGTGCCGAGCAACCACACCAGGAGCAGGACCACCGGCAGGTGGAACATGAACTGCAGGAACGTGAATCCCACCAGATCGCGTGCCCGGAGCCCCAGCACCGCCAGCAGGGGCAGCATGAAGAACGGGTTGATCAGGTTCGGCAGCGCCTCGGCGACGTTGTACACCTGGACGGTCCAGCCCAGATTCATCCCGACGTCGGTGGCCGACTGCATGACATACGGCGCCTCGACCAGCCATTTGCCGCCGCCGGACGGGACGAAGAGGCCCAGCACGACGGTATACAGGGCGATGACGACGGTGAAAACTCCGCCGCTGCCGATATTCGTGAAGAATTCCGCGAGGTGCTCCGAGATGGTGAGACCGTTTCTGCCCTCGGCCTTGGTGAGGATCGCGGCCATGGCGGCATAGAGCGGAAACTGGACCAGAATGCCGGCCGTGGCCGGGACGGCCAGGGCTACGGCTTGCAGGAATTTGCGCGGCGTCCCGTGGAGCACCAGCCCCAGCATGAGGAAGACCAGCAGGTACGCGTTGAGGCTGCTGACGACGGTGAGCAGGGGCTTGGTCAGCAGCTGGGAGACGAGCCAGCCCAACGTCATCAGGCCGGCCAGCGCCGGCAGGATCCGGCTGTACTCGAGCCACTCGCCCGGTCGTGATCGGGGCGGCACCTGCTTCGGCCGGTCGTCCAGGTCCACCTCCAGATCCTGGGCGGTCGTGACGGCGGCGCCCCTCGGCGCCGAGAAGTGGGCGATCACCACGGTCAGGGCGATGATGATCGCGCACATGAGCAGCGACTGCCACGTGAAGATCGTGGTGCCGAAGTCGAGGACGCCGGTGATCCTCAGCAGCGCCGGAGGCAGGGACGCGGCGGTGGCCTGCAGCTGGGCCGCCGACGACGACATGCCCAGTGCCCACACTGCGCCCAGGCCCATGAACGCCGCCGCGCCCAGAGCGCGGTAGTCGACCCGCAGGTCGGATCGGCGCGCGATCGCCCGGGCCAGCAGCCCGCCGAACACCAGGCTGAGTCCCCAGTTCAGGAACGAGACCGACATGGCCAGGAAGGCGACGAAACTGACTGCGCTGCGCGCCGTCCGGGGCACCATGGCCAGGCGATCGATCAGCCGAGCGACCGGCGGGGACGTGGCGACGACGTATCCGGTGAGCACCACCATCGCCATCTGCAAGGTGAACGCGGTCAGATCCCAGAAGCCGTCGCCGAACGCGTCGACCACTTCCTGTGGCGACGAACCGTTGGCGAGCGCGGCCACCGCGACGACGAAGACACCCACGAGCGCGAAGACGTAGGCGTCCGGAAACCATTTCTCCGTCCACCCGGCCAGCGACTGCGCAACCCGCGCCAGTCCCTTCTCGGAACGGACGTCTTCGGTGGCGGATGTCATGCGGCCGGTCCTCTTCTCTACGCGATGCGGAACCTACGCGGCGTGGAACCTACGCGGTGTCGAACCTACGCGGTGTCGAACCTACGAATAGTCGCGTTCGATCCTCAGAGTCCCGATCGTGGTGGCCAGCGCGTCGTATTGGGTCACCAGAAAACAGAATTCGATCAGGCGGCGGTCGTCGTAGTACGCACCGAGCGCCGACCACGTGGCGTCGTCGAGGTTGTCGGTGGAGACGAGTTGGTCGACGGCCGTGAGGACGGCGCGGCGACGCGCGTCCCAGCCCGCCGCGTCGGGACCTTCCAGCACCTGTTCGAGCAGCGCCGGGGTGATGCCCGCGCGGCGTCCGAGGCGCACGTGGTGGTCCATCTCGTAGCCGCACTTCCGCAGGTGCGCCACCCGGATGATGATCAGTTCGGTCTCGTGCCGGGAGATCTTCCCGCCCGGCATCAGCTTGCCGGAGTAGCGCAGCCACACACGGAAGAGGCCCCTCGCGCGGCCCACCGTGCTGAACAGGTGCGCGTCCGGGACACCGGCGACGCGGGAGATGATCCGCCACAGCACCCAGTTGACGGGGCCGAGTTCCTTCAGACGTCCGGGTGGAATGCGTGCGGTCACGCGGCCCCCTCTCCTTCTATCCGCCCCTTCGCAGGAACGGTTGCGTGCGCGCGTAGTTCGATCGACCGGGTCATCTCCGTGGCCCGAAGTGCGAGCATACGCACAGATTCGGACCCGGGTACCCGGGACGGTGCGTATATCCGATTCTTCCGCCCGGCGATCGCCCGTTCGAGAGCGTCGACCGCCACCGTGATCGAGGAGGTCCGGGCCCGTGCGCTGCCGCGGGGTGCCGGAACCGCGACACCGTCGAAATCGATCAGCGTCCGGTCCGTGTCGATCTCGCCGAGACGGGCGATGCCCACCCGCGTCCCCAATGGTTTCAGCTCCTCCCGCAACACTTCGCCGAGTTCCTCGGCTCCGCCTCGCGTGGCGCCGTGGACGCCGCGCAGCGGGGTGAAGGCCGTCGACGATGCCACAACCAGTGCGTACCCGTTGCGGTGTCCGATGTGCGGTCCCGCGGCCCGCAGCGTGTGGTACGTGCCCATCACGTTGACCTCGACGGCGTACCGCATCACATCCGGGTCGCCCGCGACTATCTGCGCCGGCGGCGTCACGCCCGCGTTCGCGACCACCACGTCGAGTCCGCCGAGCCGATCGGCGAGATGGTCGACCGCATCCTCGACGGCCTTCCTGTCGCGGATGTCGCATCGACGCCAGGGTGCCCGGCCGCAGGCGGTGGCCGTCTGTTCGAGGAGTTCGGGTTCGAGGCCGAGCAACCCGACACGGGCGCCCCGCTCGTGAAGTCGTCTGGCGAGTCCGGCGCCGATACCCCGGGCTGCGCCGGTGATCAGGACGCGGCGTCCGACCAGATTCTCTTCGAGAGTGCGTGACATGAAGCGAGTTCCCAACCTGTGTTACCGAGCGGTAGCAAGACGCTAGCACCCGCTCGGGTCGGGGGAGGGAAAAATGTCACACGAAGTTGGACAACTGTCTCAATCGCGGATCGCCCACGCCATACGCGCGAGGGAAAGTGCCTGTTCAGCGCGCTCGACGACCACTTCCCGGGACTCGCTGATGTGCGCGAGAAGCGTGTCGTACGCGGTGTCGAGTTTGCCGTCGAGGGCGAACTCGGCCACCGAGATGTGCTCGTCGATGGTGGCGCTCATGCGGTCCGGGGTGAGGTAGTCGAACATCCGGACCGGCCGCACCTTCGCGTTCACGCCGACGAGCGCATCGGACAGCGCCCGGTTGCCGGCCGACCGCAGCAGCACCGTGTGGAACTGCTCGTCGAGCGCCACGAACCCGGCGTCCGGGGCCGGGACCTCCTTCCGTAACGCGTACCACCGCTCGAGTTCGGGCCCCAGAATGTCCGGGTCGTGCGACAGCGACGCGTCGGCGCGGACCCGGGCGATTCCCTGAAGCTCGAGCGTGATGCGGAGTTCGTACAGTCCCGCGAGTTCGTCGATGCGGGGACGGTACGGAAACAGCCCACCCACGTCGCGCTGGACGAGTCCGTCGGCGAGCAGGCGGGCCAGGGCCTCCCGCACCGGCGTCCGCGACACCCCGTACACGTCGGCGAGACGCTCCTCGCCGAGCCGCTGTCCCGGCGGGATCCGTCCGCTCATCAGGTCGGTACGCAGCGACAGATACACGTGGTCGCTGAGGGAACCGGCCGGCTCTCGGCGTGCCATCAGATCGCCATCGCCGCGCGGACGTCGGAGACCGCGGTCCCGACGTCGGAGCCGGGGGCGGCGCCGCCGGCGCCGGAGGACGTGACGCGCCCGGATTCGAGGACGTGATAGCTCTCGGCCGATTGGAGTGCGAACCCGATGTGCTGTTCCACCAACAGAACTCCGAGCCCACCGCGGCGGGTGAGCTCCATGATGGTGCGTTCGATCTCCGCGACGACGGACGGCTGGATGCCCTCGGTCGGTTCGTCGAGGATCAGCATTTTCGGTTCCGTGATCAGCGCCCGCGCAATGGCGAGTTGCTGCCGTTGCCCGCCGGAGAGGAGGCCGGCGCGCCGGTCGAGCAGGCCGCGCAGGGCCGGGAACAGGTCCAGTGCCTCGTCGACGAGTTTCTTTCCGCGCCTGCGGCCGTCCGCCACCACCTGCAGGTTCTCGGCGGTGGTCAACTGACCGAACGACTGCTGGCCCTGGGGGACGTAGGCGAGGCCGCGGGCGACGCGGGCGCTCGGCCGCAGCGCCGTGACGTCCTCGCCGTCGAAGAGCACCCGACCGGAACCGACTTTGATCAGCCCGACCGCAGCCCGCAGCAGTGTGGTCTTGCCCGCACCGTTGTGTCCCATCACCGCTGCTACGCCGTCCGACGGAACGGTCAGCGAGACCCCGTGGATCACCTCGGTTCGGCCGTACCCGGCGCGGATGTCGTCAAGCTCGAGCATCGCTGTCCTCCTTTGAAACCTCGGGCTGCAACTCGGGGGCGGCGCCGGCCGCCGCGGTCCCGAGGTACACCTCCTGCACGCGGGGATCGGCCTGCACCTGCTCGACCGTTCCCTCGCTCAGCACCTTGCCGGCGTGCAGCACGGTCACCGACGTCGCGAACGCGCGCATGAAATCCATGTCGTGCTCGACCACCACGACGGTCCGCTCACCGCCGATGCGGCGCAACAGTTTTCCCGTCTCGTCGCGTTCCTCGTGGCTCATTCCCGCCACCGGCTCGTCGAGCAGCAGGACGGAACAATTCTGCATCAGCAGCATCCCGATCTCGAGCCACTGCTTCTGCCCGTGTGCCAGGATGCCCGCCGGGGTGTCGCGGAGCCTGCCGAGACCGGTGACGTCGAGCGCCTCCTCGATCGCGGGGAGCACCGTCTTGCGGCGGCGCAGCAGCGTGAGCGCCGAGCGGCCGGCGCCCGCCGCAATGTCGAGGTTCTGGAGCACCGTCAATTCCTCGAACACGCTCGCGGTCTGAAACGTGCGGCCGACGCCGAGCCGGGCGATGCGGTGCACCTTCCGGCCGATCAACTCGACACCGGACTTCGTGACCGAGCCCGTCGCCGGAACGAGACCGGTGATCGCGTCGACGAGAGTGGTCTTGCCTGCGCCGTTGGGGCCGATGAGGAACCGCAGATCACCCTGCATGAGGGTGAGGTCGACGCCGTCGACCGCGGTGAAGCCGTCGAAGCTGACCCGAAGGTCCCGGACCTCGAGGTATTCGCTGGACATTCCGGCGTTGCCGCCGAGCACGGGTTCCTTGGTGGTGGTGGGAATCGTCATCGGGCCATCTCCATTCGTTCCGTCGGCTCCGTCTCGTCCGCGGGCCCGGGCGGTGCCTGCCGCTCGGACGAGGCCTTCTTCTTCCGCTTCAGCAGCGCGAACAGCCCCGCGACGCCGGCCGGGAAGAATCCGACGACCACGATGAACAGGAGGCCCTGCGCGTAGATCCAGCCGGAGGGGAACGACTCGGAGAACGCGCTCTGCGCCCACGCCACCCCGATGGCGCCGAGGACCGGGCCGAGAAGTGTGGACCGGCCGCCGATGGCCACGCCGATCAGGAACGCGATCGACGGGACGATTCCGACGTCCGCGGGGGAGATGATCCCGACGATCGGCACGAACAGTGCGCCCGCGAGGCCCGCGAAGAACGCGGCCGTCACGTAGGCGACGAGTTTGATGTTCGCCGGGTCGTACCCGAGGAAACGCACCCGCTCCTCCTGGTCCCGGACAGCGACGAGCAGTTCGCCGTATCGGCTGTTCATCAGCTGGCGGGTGACGGCGACGACGGCCAGCAGCACCCCGGCGGCGATGAAGAACAGCATCTGCTTGTTGGCCGGATCGTTCAGGTTGAACCCGAAGAACGTGCGGAACCGGTTGAGGCCGTTGCTGCCTCCGGTGCTCTGCTGGCCCACGAGCAGGATGGCGAACGCCGCTGCGAGCGCCTGGCTGAGGATCGCGAAGTAGGCGCCCTTGACGCGGCGCTTGAACACCCCGAGACCGAGGACGAACGCCACCAGTGCCGGGACGAGCAGGATGCCCAGGATCGTCACGATCGGCGACGTGAACGGCACCCAGTAGCCCGGCAGGTCGCGGATACCCGCGATCTGCATGAAGTCGGGCACCGGGTCGCCGCGGAGTTCGGCGTCCGCGATCTTCAGATGCATCGCCATCATGTAGGCACCCAGCCCGAAGAACACACCCTGGCCGAGGGTGAGCATGCCGCCGCGGCCCCACGCCAGGCCGATACCGACCGCGACGATCGCGAAGCACAGGAACTTGCCGAGCAGACTCAGCCGGAAGTCGCTGAGGACCGCGGGGGCGACGACGAACAGAAGCAGTGCGGCCAGCGCGAATCCCGCCCACGCGCGGTACCGGCCACTCGTCGGGATGCTCATACGAGACTCCTCGTCTTGACGGCGAACAGGCCCTGCGGCCGAACCTGGAGGAACACCACGATGACCACGAACACGATGACCTTGGCGATCGAGGCCGTGGTCGAGTACTCGACGAACGAATTGAGGATGCCGAGCGCGAACGCGGCGATCACCGCGCCCTTCATCTGACCCAGGCCACCGACCACGACCACCAGGAACGCGTCGATGAGGTAACTCTGCCCGATGGTCGGGCTCGTCGAGCCGATCAGGGTCAGCGCCACACCGGCGACACCCGCCAGACCGGAGCCGATGAAGAACGTCGTCACATCGGTTCGGCGACTGGATATCCCGCTGGTCTCCGCCAGGTCGCGGTTCTGCACGACGGCGCGGATGCGGCGTCCCATCGGCGACTTCTGCATCGCCAGGCTCAGCGCGACGACGGCCACCACCGCGAGCACGAGAATGAACAGGCGGGTCTTCGGGACCACGGCACCCAGAATCTCCACGCCACCCGAGAGCCATTCCGGTGCGGCGACGTTGACCGCCGGGGCCCCGAAGACGTCCCGTGCCAGCTGCTGCAGGATCAGCCCCACACCGAACGTCACCAACAGTGTGTCCAACGGCCGGTGGTACATCCGCTTGACGAGCGTGACCTCGAGCAGGACACCCATCGCGCCGCCGACCACGAATCCGACGAGCAGAGAGATGAACAGAGAACCCGTGGCGCTCGAAATCACCTGCTGCACCACGTATGCCGTGTACGAGCCGGCCATGATGAACTCGCCGTGGGCCATGTTGATGACGCCCATCTGACCGAACGTCAACGACAGCCCCAGCGCCGCGAGCAACAGGATCGACCCGATACTCAGCCCGGTGAACAGCTGTCCGATCACTACATCCATCGATGTATGTCCTCTCTCTTCCCTCGTGCCCGTCGGACGGTGTCCTAGCTGCCCAGTGCTTCGGCCCACGGGTAGGACTTCAGGTACGGGTCCGGCTGGATCGGAGTGCCCGAATCCCAGACCGTGTAGATCAGGCCGTCGCCCCGGATCTCACCGATGCGCGCCGTCTTGGTGATGTGGTGGTTGGACCCGTCGATGGTGACCAGACCCTCCGGTGCCGCGAACGTGACGCCGTCCGCGTTGTCCTGGACGTCCTTGGTAGCGAACGACTTCGCCTTCTCGACGGTGTTCTTCCACAGGTACACCGACGTGTACGCGGCTTCCATCGGGTCGGACGTCGGCTTGTTCGCGCCGTACCGGGCCTTGTATGCGTCGACGAACTTCCTGTTCTCCGGAGTGTCGACGGTCTGGTAGTAGTTCCAGGCCGTCAGCTGCCCCTCGACGTTCTGGACGCCGATGCCACCGACCTCCTCCTCGGCGATCGACACCGACACGACGGGCATGTCGGCGGGTTTCAGGCCGACGTTCGCGTACTCACGGAAGAACGCGACGTTGGAGTCCCCGTTCAGGGTGTTGAAGACGGCGTCCGCGTCGGCGGAGCGCACCTTGTTGACGATGGTCGAGAAGTCGGTGGAGCCGAGCGGCGTGTAGTCCTCGCCCTTGATCTCGATGCCGTTGGCCGCCGCGTACGCCTTGATGATGCGGTTGGCGGTCTGCGGGAACACGTAGTCGCTGCCCACCAGGTACAGCGACTTGACGCCCTTCTCCTTCAGGTAGTCGAGGGCGGGCACGATCTGCTGGTTGGTGGTGGCGCCGGTGTAGAAGATGTTCTTCGAATCCTCGAGCCCCTCGTACTGCACGGGGTAGTAGAGCAGCGAATTGTTGTCCTCGAACACCGGCAGCATCGCTTTGCGGCTCGACGACGTCCAGCCGCCGAACACGGCCGCGACGCAGTCACTGCTGATCAGCTTCTCCGCCTTCTCGGCGAACACGGTGGGCTCCGAGGCCCCGTCCTCGGCGACGACCTGGATCTTCTTGCCGAGCACGCCGCCCGAGTTGTTGATCTCGTCGACCGCGAGCGCGATCGAATCGCGGACGGTCACCTCGCTGATGGCCATCGTCCCGGACAGCGAGTTCAGCGACCCGACCTTGATCGTGTCCCCGGACGTGTCCACACAGGACGCCGTGGTGGATTCGCCGGCCGTGTCGGACGCCTTGCTGCCACAACCGGTCAGCAGGAGCCCGATGGCGGCGAGCGCGGTCGGTGCAGCGAGGGCGCGCTGGGAGAAGGTGCGCATGTACGGGCCTTTCCGTCGGAGGACTTGGTGGACCTCCGCAACCCGGGACATGTATCCGCCCCACGTATACAGAGGTGTATTCGTGGGGCGAACAGTAAGCGGCCGTTGTTGCGTACGAATGTCTGCCGGTGACGTGTTCGTGACACCGATTACGGTGGCGTGAACAACCGCTCACAGTGCCTGCGGTGCCGCCGGCTTCGGCCGGCGCGCGCGGCCGATGTCACACCGGTGCAGTCGGATTGGACCGATGTCACATTGGGCGAACCGGCGGAACGGGTCAGCGAATCAGGTACGGGGACACCGAACTCTGGTGCTCGCTGATGTCGAGTTGTTTGCCGAGCGGCGGGAACGCGCGCTGCGGGCAGTTGACGCGCTCGCACACCCGGCAGCCGGCGCCGATGGGGGTGCCCGGGTTGGAATCGTCCAGGTCCAGACCGTCGCCGTAGACGAGGCGGTGGGCGTGCCGGATCTCGCAGCCGAGCCCGATCGCGAAGATCTTCGCGGGCTGACCGTAACGCTGGGCGCGGCGTTCGACGGTGCGGGCGATCCACAGGTACCGCCGGCCGTCCGGCATCTGCGCGATCTGATTCATGATCTTGCCGGGGTACGCGAACGTCTCGTACACGTTCCACAGCGGGCACGTGCCGCCGCTGGTGGAGAAGTGGAACCCGGTGGCGGACTGCCGTTTCGACATGTTGCCCGCCCGGTCGACGCGGACGAACATGAACGGCACCCCGCGCAGCTTCGGACGCTGCAGCGTCGACAGACGGTGGCAGATCGTCTCGTAGCTCACCGAGTAGAACGCCGACAACCGCTCGATGTCGTACCGGAAGTCCTCGGCCACGTCGTGGAACTGACCGTAGGGGAGGACGGTGGCCGCGGCGAAGTAGTTGGCCAGCCCGAGCCGGGCCAGCGCCACCGACTCGTCGCTCGTGAAGCCGCCCTCCGCCACCAGCTTGTCGAGCAGGTCGCCGTACTCGAGGAACGCCAGTTCGGTCGCGAACTTGAACACCTGCTGCCCACCCGACAGGTGCGGCGAGATCTCCAGCAACCGGGACTCCGGATCGTACCGGTGCAGGACGTTCTCGCCGAGGTCGATACGCCGGACGATCTGCACGTCGTGCACGGTCTGCAATCTGCGGGCGATCTCACCGCCGACGTCGCCGCGGTGGAACCGCATGCGCGCGGTCAGTTCCTCCGCCGCCGTGTCCAGGTCGTGCAGATAGTTCTGCCGCTGATAGAAGTAGTCGCGGACCTCTTCGTGCGGCATCGTGATCGCGCCGCTGCCGCTGCCGTCGCTGTAGCGGTCCTCCGTCGCGAGCGCCAGCTGGGCGGTGGTGTTGCGGAAGCGGCGGTGCATGTTGACCATCGCCTTCGCCAGACCGGGATGCGACGCCACCATCTCGGCGATCTCCTGGGCGTCCGCGTCGATGCCCATCTCCTGGTCCAGCGCCACCTCGCGCATCTCCGCGATCAGGCGTGTGTCGTCCTGAGAGGAGAAGAACGTGGTGTCGACGCCGAACACCTCGCTGATCCGCAGCAGCACCGGCACCGTCAGCGGCCGCACGTCGTGCTCGATCTGATTGAGATAGCTCGCGGAGATCTCCAGTGTCTTCGCCAGCGCCGCCTGGCTCAGACCACGCTCGGTTCGGAGCTGACGCAACCGGGTGCCGACGAAGGTCTTGGACATACGGCAATGGTACCGGCGCAGGTCAGATGTGCGAACGGAACCTTCGCAAGATTCGCTCGGGTGTTCGGGGTGCAGTGGCGCGGGCGAATGTACCTTTCGGCGCATCGGAGACGCCGGACGGTACGTTCACCCCGCGCTCGGGTCCTCGGTGACCGTTCACGGGCGAGGAAGCCAGTGATTGCAGTCACAACGAACCCGCCGGGTGGTGTGCCGAGGCGCGGGCGGCGCGCGCCGAAGGGGATAAATACCTGTGTACGACGAGTTGCGGGCATTGGGTTCACCACCTGCGGCTTCTTGCTACTGGCGAGTATTTTTCCTCTCCGATCGGGCAGGCGGAGTGCTGATCTTTCTTAACAGTCTTTGCAAATGGTTGTGAAAAGCTAGCCAAGATTGGCATTAGCAACAGGTAGACGGCACTTTTTGCTTATGTCATTCTCGGTGAGTACATACGAAGGGCCTGGCAAGGATGTGAAGCAGTACATCCGTACCGGACCAGCAGATCGAAGAGAGTGGAGTCTTGATGTCGACCACCGGCACCCCGAAGACCGCAGCTGAAATCCAGCAGGATTGGGACACCAACCCGCGCTGGAAGGGCGTCACCCGTAACTACACGGCCGATCAGGTCGTCAAGCTCCAGGGCACCGTCGTAGAGGAAGCCACCCTCGCTCGCCGTGGTTCGGAGATCCTGTGGGACCTCGTCAACAACGAGGACTACATCAACTCCCTGGGCGCCCTCACCGGCAACCAGGCTGTTCAGCAGGTCCGCGCCGGCCTGAAGGCCATCTACCTGTCCGGTTGGCAGGTCGCCGGCGACGCGAACCTGTCGGGTCACACCTACCCGGACCAGAGCCTGTACCCGGCCAACTCGGTGCCGCAGGTCGTGCGCCGCATCAACAACGCGCTGCTGCGCGCCGACGAGATCGCCAAGGTCGAGGGCGACACGTCCGTCGACAACTGGCTCGCTCCGATCGTCGCCGACGGTGAAGCCGGCTTCGGTGGCGCGCTCAACGTCTACGAGCTGCAGAAGGCCATGATCGCCGCCGGTGTCGCCGGTTCGCACTGGGAGGACCAGCTCGCGTCGGAGAAGAAGTGCGGCCACCTCGGTGGCAAGGTGCTCATCCCCACGCAGCAGCACATCCGCACCCTGACCTCGGCTCGCCTCGCGGCCGACGTCGCGGACGTTCCCACCGTGGTCATCGCCCGCACCGACGCCGAGGCCGCGACCCTCATCACGTCCGACGTCGACGAGCGCGACCGTGAGTTCCTCGACGGCACCCGCACGGCCGAGGGCTTCTACGGCGTGAAGAACGGCATCGAGCCCTGCATCGCCCGCGCCAAGGCGTACGCGCCGTACTCCGACCTCATCTGGATGGAGACCGGCGTGCCGGACCTCGAGGTCGCGAAGAAGTTCGCCGAGTCCGTTCGCAGCGAGTTCCCGGACCAGCTGCTCGCCTACAACTGCTCGCCGTCCTTCAACTGGAAGGCGCACCTGGACGACTCGACCATCGCGAAGTTCCAGAAGGAGCTCGGCGCGATGGGCTTCAAGTTCCAGTTCATCACCCTCGCCGGCTTCCACTCGCTCAACTACGGCATGTTCGACCTGGCTCACGGCTACGCCCGCGAGGGCATGACCGCCTTCGTCGACCTGCAGGAGCGCGAGTTCAAGGCCGCCGAGGAGCGTGGCTTCACCGCCATCAAGCACCAGCGTGAGGTCGGTGCCGGCTACTTCGACAGCATCGCCACCACGGTCGACCCCAACACCTCGACGGCTGCCCTGAAGGGCTCCACCGAAGAGGGTCAGTTCCACTGAGCCTTGTCCTTCGAGGCTCGACCGATCACGGTTTCACCTGATCAACCCGACCCCGGGGAGGGGCCCGCGCCAGGGCCCCTCCCCGGGTGACGACTCCACTAGACGAAAAGGAGCTGACGTGACCAGCGAAAAGATTCAGCGCGTCGGCGTGATCGGCGCCGGGATCATGGGTGCCGGAATCGCAGAGGTGTGTGCTCGCGCGCACGTCGACGTCCTGGTGTTCGAGCAGACCCGCGAGCTTGCGGCGGCGGGACGTTCGCGCATCCTGCGTTCGCTCGATCGCGGGGTGAGCAGTGGCAAGATCACCGAGCGGGAACGTGAGCAGGCTGCCTGGCGGTTGCGGTTCACCTCCGATCTCGGTGATTTCGCGGACCGGCAGTTCGTCGTGGAGGCCGTCGTCGAGGACGAGAAGGTGAAGAGTGAAATCTTCACCGAACTCGATCAGGTCGTGACAGATCCGAATGCTGTGCTGGCGTCCAACACGTCGTCGATCCCGATCATGAAGCTGGGCATCGCCACCAAGTCCCCGGACCGGGTCATCGGGATGCACTTCTTCAATCCCGTGCCGGTTCTCCCGCTGGTCGAGTTGGTGACCACCCTCAAGACGAGCAAGTCGGTGTCCGAGCGGGCGGAGGCGTTCGCGAGCGACGTGCTGGGCAAGCAGGTCGTCCGTTCCGCGGACCGCTCCGGATTCGTCGTCAACGCGCTCCTGGTGCCGTACCTGCTCTCCGCGATCCGGATGGTGGAGTCCGGGTTCGCCACCAAGGAAGACATCGACAAGGCAACGGTTCTCGGCCTCGCGCATCCGATGGGTCCGCTCGCGCTGACCGACCTGGTGGGGCTGGACACGGTCAAGTCCATCGCCGACTCCATGTACGAAGAGTTCAAGGAGCCCCTGTATTCGGCGCCGCCGCTGCTGCTTCGCATGGTCGAGGCCGGGCTGGTCGGCAAGAAGTCCGGCGCGGGCTTCTACGAATACGGCGACAACGGTCGTGCCAGCAAGAAGGCCAGCTAGTAGGTAGGTAGGCGACTACGCCTGTGCGCCTTTCACGACCACTGGCGGTTGTGAGGGGCGCACAGTGCATCGAGCCCAGAGGCATTCGCAGCCACTGGACTGAGCCCAGAAAGGTCGACCGCATGTCCAGCACCGCAGCATACGGATCCAGCATCCTGGGGTATCCCCGCATCGGACCTCGCCGCGAACTCAAGCGTGCCCTCGAGTCCTACTGGCACGGCACGAGCACGAAGGAAGAACTCGTCGCCGTCGCGCGGGATCTGCAGGAGGAGACGTGGAGTGAGCTCGCCGCGACCGGTCTGACCCAGGTCCCGGGCAACACGTTCTCCTACTACGACCACGTACTCGACAATGCGTTGCTGTTCGGTGCGATTCCCGCGCGGTTCACGCCGCTCGAGAATCAGCTCGACCCGCTGGACTTCTACTTCACGCTCGCGCGGGGTGAGCCGGACTTCCCGCCGCTCGAGCTGGTGCGCTTCTTCGGCACCAACTACCACTACCGTCAGCCCGAACTGGACGAGAACACCGAGTTCTCGCTGCGGTCCGAGACGGTGTTGGACGAATTCGAGCGGGCGAAGACGCGTGGCATCGAACTGCGTCCCGTCGTGCTGGGTCCCGTGTCGCTGCTTCTGCTGTCGAAGATCGGTCCGACGTCGAAACGGCACGGCTTCTCGACCCTCGATCTGATGGACAAGTTGCTGCCGGAGTACGAGCGGTTGTTCGAGCAGCTCGCGAAGGCCGGCGCCACGTGCGTTCAGTTGGACGAGCCGTCGTTCACCGAGGACCGCACGCCGGCGGAACTGGCCGCACTGGCCCGGGCGTACGAGAAGTTGTCGCACGCGCCGCTGCGTCCCCGCATCCTGGTGACCGGTCCGTACGGGCATCTCGGGGAGGCCCTCGCGATCCTGGCCTCCACCAAGGTGGAGGCTCTCGGCCTGGACCTCGTCAGTCATCGGCTCACTGCCGACGAGCTGGCGAAGATCCCGGGCATCAAGCGCAAGCGCATCTACGCCGGCGTGGTGGACGGCCGGAACGTGTGGCGGGTCGACCGGTACAACACGCTGACGTACCTGAACACGTTGAAGGACGTCGTGCCGGATCTCGTGGTCTCGACGTCGACGTCGTTGCTGCACGTGCCGTACGACGTGTTGTCCGAGTACGACATCCCGGGCGACGTCGCGGACCGTCTCGCGTTCGCGAAGCAGAAGGTCGGCGAGGTGGTCTCGCTGGCCAAGGCGCTCACCGAGGGGCCGTCCGACAAGTGGCGCAAGCGTCCCACGTCGGTGCACTTCAAGCTCAAGCACGCGGTTCGGGCCCGGGTCAACGCGATCAAGCCGGACGACCGCATCCGGGTTCCGTACGAGGAACGGCGGGTCGCCCAGCAGGAACGCCTGAATCTGCCGCTGGTTCCGGCGACGACCCTCGGTTCGTTCCCGCAGACCACCGAGATCCGCCGGGCCCGCTACGAACTGGGTCAGGGACGCCTCGAGTGGGACGAGTACTACAAGCGCATCCAAGCCGAGATCGAAAGCACGATCCGGTTACAGGAGGACATCGGTCTCGACGTCCTGGTGCACGGCGAGCACGAACGCAACGACATGGTGCAGTACTTCGCGGAGCTTCTCGAGGGGTACGCCTTCACCCACAACGGCTGGGTGCAGGCGTACGGCTCCCGGTGTACACGTCCGCCGATCCTCTACGGGGACGTGTCGCGGCCGAAGCCGATGACCGTCGAATGGATCGCGTACGCGCAGTCGCTGACGGACAAGCCGGTCAAGGGCATGCTCACCGGTCCGGTGACGATGATCGCGCGCTCGTTCGTCCGGCAGGATCAGCCGCTGTACGAGACGGCGGACCAGTTGGCGTTGGTGATTCGTGACGAGATCGCCGACCTCGAGGCGGCGGGCATCGCGATCATCCAGGTCGACGAGCCGGCCATCAGGGAACTGCTGCCGCTGCGGGAGGACGGCCGCGAGGCCTACCTCGAGTGGGCGGTCGACGCGTTCCGCCTCGCGACGGGTGGGGCGAAACCGGAGACGCAGATCCACACGCATCTCACGTACACGAGCCGGGCGTCGGTGGTCGACGCCATCGAACGGCTCGACGCGGACGTGACGGCGATCGTGGCTACGCGTTCCATCACGTGGGTGCTCGACGCGATCAAGGAGCGGGCGCTGACGCACGGCGTCGGGCCGGGTGTGTACGAGAGCCGGTCTGCCCGGATTCCGGACATCGACGAGCTGGACGAACTGCTCACGAGGGCCGGCGAGTCGGTGTCGCTCGAACGGTTGTGGGCGAACCCGGACGGTGGCCTGAAGACCAGGCACTACTGGCAACTCGAGCCGTCACTGCGCAACCTGGTGGCGGCCGCGAAGCGTCTGCGCAGGCGGGCGGAGAAGGAAGATTCCGAGGACTGATTTCTCCGGCGTGTTCGGGGTCACCGTGTGAACGGTGGCCCCGAACGTGCGTTCGGGCGCACCAGCATGTAGGCATGTAAGCATGGTTACCGCAGCCGCATACGCAGTTACGTCCGCCGAAGGCTCCTTCGAGAAGACCACCATCGATCGCCGCGAGCTCGGACCGCTGGACGTACTCATCGAGATCAAGTTCGCCGGCATCTGCCACTCCGACATTCACACCGCACGGAACGAGTGGGGTGGCACCCGGTATCCGGTCGTGCCCGGACACGAGATCGCCGGTGTCGTGGTCGCGGTCGGAGCCGAAGTCACGAAACACCGGGTCGGCGACCGCGTCGGTGTCGGATGCTTCGTCGACTCCTGCGGGGAGTGCGACGCCTGCACGGCCGACGAGGAACAGTACTGCGTCCACCGGGCCACCGGAACGTACAACGCCGAGGGGCGCGACGGCGAGCGGACGCAGGGCGGCTATTCGACGCACATCGTCGTGACGGAACGATTCGTCCTGTCCATCCCCGACAGCCTCGAACTGGACGTCGCGGCGCCGCTGCTCTGCGCGGGCATCACGCTCTACTCACCCCTCGCGCACTGGGGCGCCGGGCCGGGGAAGAAGGTCGCCATCATCGGAATGGGCGGACTCGGCCACGTCGGCGTGAAGATCGCGCACGCGATGGGCGCCGAGGTCACCGTGCTCAGCCAGTCCCTCGGCAAGAAGGACGACGGGCTGAAGTTCGGCGCCGACCACTACTACGCCACCTCGGATCCGGCCACGTTCACGCGGTTGCGTGGACACTTCGACCTCATCGTCAACACCGTCTCGGTGAACCTCGACATCGACGCGTATCTGTCGATGCTCGCGATCGACGGCACCCTCGTCGAACTGGGCCTGCCCGAGAAGCCGATCGAGGTGCGCGCGTTCAGCCTCGCGGCCAACCGGCGCAGCCTGGCCGGTTCGATGGTGGGCGGCATCGCGCAGACCCAGGAGATGCTGAACTTCTGCGCCCAGCACGCCATCGGGGCCGAGATCGAGATCATCTCCGCGGGCGAGATCGACGACGCCTACGACCGGGTCGTCGCCAGCGACGTGCGGTACCGATTCGTGATCGACACGGCAACGATCTGACTCACTGATCGCCGAGTTGGTCTCGTAACGATGCCAGGGTCTTCGCCAGCAGGCGCGAGACGTGCATCTGCGAGATACCGACGCGATCGGCGATCTGAGTCTGGGTCATGTTGCCGAAGAAGCGGAGCATGAGAACCGTCCGCTCACGTTCGGGCAGTGACTGGAGCAGCGGGCGCAGGGTCTCGTGGTTCTCGACGTCGTCCATCGCGGCGTCGTAGTCGCCGAGCGTCTCCACCATGGACAGCTCCCCGGCGCGGTCGGAGGACGTGTTGTCGACCGACACGGTCTGATAGGCGTTGCCGGCGAGGAGGCCCTGCGCCACCTCCTCCTGTTCGAGGTCGAGATGCTCGGCGAGTTCGCTGACGGTGGGGGCGTGGCCGAGACTCTGGGACAGTTCGGCGACGGCCTGGCTGAGTGCGAGGTGCAGTTCCTTCATGCGGCGCGGCACCCGGACCGCCCACCCGGTGTCTCGGAAGTGCCGCCGGACCTCACCCATGATGGTGGGGACGGCGAACGACACGAAGTCGGATCCACGATCGACGTCGAAGCGATCCACCGAGTTGACCAGGCCGAGACGCGCGACCTGGACCAGATCGTCGTGCGCCTCACCGCGGCCGTCGAAACGACGGGCGATGTGCTCGGCGAGCGGGAGGCAGCGAGTCACGACGGCGTCGCGCAGTCTGCTGCGCCGGGGGTCGTCCTCGTCGAGGGCTGCCATCTGTTCGAACAGTGCTGTGACGTCCTGATACTCGTCCGGCCAACGGGCCGTGTGCCCCCCACTGTGAGTATGGGACGTCACAGACTCAGGCCGTTCTTCACCTTGGTGAATTCCATGGTGGTGACGAACCCCGCCGTGACGGGATCGCGTTCCTGTCGTAGATCGACCGAATCGGTGAGTGCGTTGAGCACGTGCCAGGCGAACGAGCGCTCGCCGAGAGAGTCGACCGAGGTGGTGGTGCTCGACACGTCGACCCGCAGTGTGCCGTCCAGATATTGCAGGCGGCACACGAGCACTGCGTCCGGTGTCGCCCGGACGATCAGCTGGGTACAGATCTCGTCCATGGCCAGTTTGATATCGGCGATGGAGTCGAGGTCGTAATCTTCGTGGATGGCAACGGTAGCTGCCAGGGCGCGCAGTACGGAGAGCTGATCGGGCGTTGCTCGCACGCGCAGTTCGACGACGGGATGTGTGTGATCCTGGTCGGGTTCGATTGTCTTGGCGATGGCCATGAGACCTCCGGGTCGGGCGTTCCGGGCTTACGCGGGCGGTGGGGTCGGCTCGCGCTGCTGAGAAATCAGGGTAGCGATCCGTCGACACCGCAGGTGGAATACCGCAGAACGGGGCCGATCAAACCAGTCCGATCAGTACGTTTGCCCGAGTAATGTTGGCGGCACGATCAGCGTTCCTACGGCCCTCGGCAGGGGCATGGTGGTCACGGGAGACGAGCGGGATGCCTGACGAGATTCACCTGCACACTTTGACGAGCGACGTCGATACGGGGGGCTTCGACGCGGTCACGGCGTCGCTCGAAGCGGTGCTCGCGCTACTCGAGACCGAGGACGAGGCGAACGCCGCTCTGCACACGCTGTGCCTTCAGGTGGTCCAGGCGTTCCCGGGCGCATCGATGGCCGGGGTCACCGTTCTCCGGACGTCGGGTCCCGTGACGGCGGCGGTGACGTCGGACGTGGCGGCACGACTGCAGGAGCTACAGCACCGCCTCGGCGAGGGCCCTGCGCTCGATGCCGCACGCTCCGGCGACACCGTGCGGGCCGACCGCGCGGGCGCGCACGAGAGGTGGCCTGCATACAGCGCGAGTTCCGAACAGGCTGGTGTGCACAGTTATCTGTCGGTGCCGTTGCTGCCCGGCACGGAGCAGCCCGGCTCTCTGAACCTGTACGGCGTGCTGCCTCACGCCTTCCATCGGATGAACGAGTCCGTCCTCGCGTTGTATGTGGAGGCGGCCGCCGTCGCGGTGCGCAATGCGCGGCGGTACGGCGAAGCACGGAATCTGATCGAGCAGCTTCGCATCGCGCTGCGGTCGCGTGCGGTCATCGACCAGGCGAAGGGAATCGTGATGGCGCTGCGCGGTCTCGACGCCGAGACCGCTTTCGACGTTCTCGTCGCGCGTTCCCAGCGGGAAAACGTGAAATTACGCGTGGTCGCAGAACGTGTCGTCGCGGCTGTTTCCGGGCGTGAATCCGTGCGTAACGGTTTGTAATCTCCCACCTGGGCAAATGAGGGCCCGAGTATCTGTTATTTCCTTGTGACACATCACAGGCGGGAGTAGTCTCGAACCGAGGTTGAACACACAGCCGATGTCGGGAAGCGCTGCCGTAGCAGACAGTGTCATGTGTCCGAGGTCGGGTCTGTCTGCAAGTGCTCCGTTTCCCTACTCAATGTTCGAGATGGGGTGAGCCATGTCTGTTGGTGCAGGGGTCCCAGAACCTGAACTGGCGTGTTCGGGCACGGAGTTCGGTACCGGTTACAAGCCGAGAGTAACGCTCTCGGCCGTCGGTTCCGCTCCGACACGCTGTGGGAGCGCGGAATTCACTTCCGAGCGCCTCGGGTCCGGGGTGGTGTTGGTAGGGGTGCGGGGCGAGATCGACCTGTTCAGTGCACCGGTCTTTCGTGACTACGTGTGCACGCAGATTTCGCCGGAGGGGCAGTTCATTCTCGACATGTCGAAGGTGGACTTCATCGGAACCGCGGGTCTGTCGGTGCTCGACAGCGTGCACGCGCGACACGTCCGGGACGGGCGGACGTGGGCGATGATCTGCGGTCGGCCGGTATACCGCCTGCTCAGGGCGGCCGGTCAGGAGTCGAGCTACCCGTGCTTCGCTTCCGTGGACAGTGCCCTCGGGGCCTGGCACGGCAGAACGGCCTGATCGATCGAACCGGCGCCCACGCTCAGTGGGCACCGGTTCGACTCGTGCGCGGAGGAGCCGACACACAGCGCCCGTAGGCGCGCAAGGTGTCGGTGGCGACCCGGTCCCACGAGTAGCGCGCCCGCGCGCGGTCGCATCCCGCCATGCCGTAACCGGTGCGCAGGGCGTCGTCGTCGAAGATCTGCCGCAGCGCCTCGGCCAGGCGGACCGGATTCCGGGGCGAGATCAAGCGCCCCGTGATTCCGTCGACCACCGTGTCCCGCATACCGCCGACGGCGGACGCCACCACGGGGGTTCCGCAGGCCATCGCTTCGAGCGGAACCATGCCGAACGGCTCGTACCACGGGGTGCACACGACGGCATCCGCGGAACGCAGCAGCGACGGCATGGCGTTTCTCGGCACGCGCCCGACGATCCGCACCCGGTTGCGCACCTTGGTCTCCCGGGCCAGCGTCATCAGCCGAGACGCCTCGGGATCGTCGGCGACGTCGTCGGCAGCGGGACCGCCGGCAATGACGAGTTCGGTGTCGGGGAAGTGCGAGAGCGCCTCGATCGCGGTGTCGAAGCCCTTGCTCGGTGCGAGCCTGCCGACCATGACGAGCCGATGGCGCTTGCCCTTCTCGTCGGCGCGGCCGTCGGGCGTGAACTCGGTGACGTCGACACCGGACGGGACGACGGACGTGCGCGACCGGGGCAGGCCGAGATGGGAGAGTTCGAACACCTCGTCCGTACACGTCGCCACCACCCGGGTGGCTCCGCGGGCGATCAACTGCTCCAAATGAATTCGGCTGTGGGTGCTCGACGGCTCCGCGTGCTCGAATCTCTGCTCCACCACGCCCAGTGCATGGAACGTCTGGACCACCGGAATGCCGAGCGTGCGGGCGGCGAGTTGCGTCGCGATGCCCGACATCCAGTAGTGGGCGTGGACGATGTCGGGCCGCGCGGACTCCCAATCCGTCTTCAGGAAGCTGCCGAATGCGCCCATCAGCGGCAGGATCTCGGCTTCCGAGAGCCGGCGGGCCGGTCCGACCGGCACGTGCACGACGGTGTATCCGGCCGGGGCCGTGACCCGTTCGGGAACGTCGTCGCTCTCCGCCCGCGTATAGACGGTGACGTCGTGCCCTTCCCTCGTGAGAGCGGCGGACAGTTCGGCAAGGTGAATGCTCTGGCCCCCGACGTCGGCGCCGTCCGCGATGTCGAGCGGACTGGCGTTGGCCGAGACCATCGAAATCCTCAATCGTCTCGAGGTGCTGACGGAGGCCGTTCTCATCGGCTGCACGCCGCACACGGGAGGTCTCGGTTCGCGATGAAGGGCGGTCATGCCACGGGGATTCCCGAACTGCGGGTTTGTAAACCGACCGACTCGCACTCTGTCACGGGACGGGTGGCACGGGCCGGCCGGTGTTGCGAACTAGTACCAGCGTCGCCTGCCGCCGACCGCTCGCCCGGTGGCGCCGAGAATCCACAGGATCGCGCCGATCACCAGGAGGATGATGCCGATGGTCCACAGCCACGTGAGGCCGGTCAGCCATCCGATCAGGAGCAAGATCAGTCCGAGCACGATCATGACGTTCCTCGATTCTTCATCCCACCGGGGTGAGGAGCGAATCCGGTTCCGGACCCTCCCGCACCCCGTCGACTCCTGCGCCCATTGCGTAGGTCAGATGCCCGCCCAGCGCGCCACCGATGCCGATCGCGAGGAGTCCCGCGGTACTCGTGGCGATCGCGCGTGCGTCCGTTCCGTGCCTGCGGCGGAGGTAGGACGCGAGCATGGCGACGACCCCGACGGCGTTGGCCTCGGCGTGGATCAGTCCGACGCGACGCTGACGGGTGTCGCGTTCGGCCCAGTCCGCCCAGCCGGTCATCAGCGTCGGGGGAGTGGCGAGCAGTCCCAGGCCGATCAGTCTGCGCGCGCCGACGTGATCGCGAAGCGCCAGATCGAAGACGGTCGCGCCGATCCACGCCCCGATCGGAAGGCTCACGAGAACGGGATGCACGGGATGCCCGAGCCAGGATCCGCGCAACAGTGGACCCGCGTCAGAGGAACCGAGCGCCCCCCGGATCCTCTGCTGCAGAAATCGGCTGCCGCCGTCGAGGAAGCCGGCGGATTCCGCTTTCCGGAACAGATTCTCGAGCTTCATGACGTCCGATTACCCAGGGCCGCGCGAAGAAAACCCGTCTGCCTTGTCGTCGGTGCAGGTCGGGCGTAGCGTCGGGACCACGTTCTCGAAGGTGAGGTGAGTGCCGTGAAACTCAATCTCTTCGCTGCATGGGTCAGCTTCGCACTGGTGCTGCTCTCGGTGGTCTGTCTCGGCGGGTTCCTCGTCGCCGCAGGATCGGGCCAGGGGGGCTGGGCGGTGATCTCCGGATCGATGTGCGTGGTCGCGTTGGCCGGGGCGATGGCGCTGTACGGCGGAACCGTGCGGCACGATCACCGGCTGCATCACGAAACGCCGCACCTGTTCTGACGGTGCGGCTTCAGGATTCCGCGAGCCGCCGCTTCTCCTCGTCGATGTCGAACGCGGCGGGCGGCCAGTCGAGGTCGAGCTTCTCCAGGGCGTCGATCAGCAATTCGGTGACCGCGATCCTGCTGTACCACTTGCGGTCGCACGGCACCACGTGCCACGGCGCGTACTCGGTCGACGTCCTGTCGAGCATCGCCTGATACGCCTCCTGGTACGCCGGCCACATCCTGCGCTCGTCGACGTCCGCCGGGTTGTACTTCCAGTACTTGTCCGGCCGGTCCAGTCGCTCGTGCAGCCGCGCCTTCTGTTCGTCGAGTGACACGAACATGGCCACCTTCACCAGGGTGGTGCCCGCCAGGACGAGTTCCTTCTCGAATTGGTTGATCTCGTCGTAGCGGCCGCTCCAGACCGCCTCGGGCACGAGGTCGTGAACCCGGACCACCAGCACGTCCTCGTAGTGCGATCGGTCGAACACGCCGAGTTGCCCGCCGCGGGGCACGGCCTTACCGATCCGCCACAGGAAGTGGTGGCGCTTCTCCTCGGGAGTGGGAACACCGAACGAGGCATGATCGACACCCTGCGGGTCCACGTGCCCGATGACGTGGCGGACCATCCCGCCCTTCCCCGCGGTGTCCATGCCCTGGAGCACGAGGAGCACCGATCGCCGATCCCCGGATCGTCCTTTGGCGTAAAGCTTTTCCTGCAGGGCGGACAACACCGCGCCGCGTTCCTCGAACAGCTGGAGGCCGTCCGACTTGTCGCCGACGAATCCGGGTGTGCTCCCGCAGTCGAGGTCGGCGATCCGCCGGCCCGAGTGTGACCGTAGGGCCTCGGTAGCGGGCGTCTTCCAGAATCCGCGTGCGTTCTCTGCCATGTACAGACAGTGCCACACGAGCGTTACATGGAGGTGTGGGCGGCCAGGTGCATCAGTGCCGTGTCCTGGTGATCGGGACCGGCTTCTCCGGACTGGGCACGGCCATCCAGCTCCGCAAGCGGGGACGCGACGACTTCATCCTCCTGGAGAAGGCGCGGGAGGTCGGCGGCACCTGGCGCGAGAACACGTACCCGGGCTGTGCGTGCGACGTGCCCTCCCACCTGTATTCGTTCTCGTTCGAGCCGAACGCGGACTGGACGCGGATGTGGTCGGGGCAGGCGGAGATCTTCGAATATCTGCGCGGACTGGCCGACAAGTACGACCTACGGCGCAACATCCATTTCGGCCGCACGATGACGGCGGGGTCCTGGGACGCCGAACACGGCCGGTGGCACATCCACACCGAGTCGGGCGACGAATACGTCGCCCAGTTCGTCGTGTCCGGGATCGGCGCCCTCCACATCCCGAACGTCCCCGATCTGCCCGGAGCCGGGACGTTCGAAGGCACCGCGTTCCATTCGGCGCGGTGGAACCACGACTACGACCTGCGGGGCAAGAAGGTCGCGGTGATCGGCACGGGCGCCAGCGCCATCCAGTTCGTTCCCGAAATCGTGGGGGACGTCGCCGAGTTGCAGGTGTATCAGCGGACGCCGCCCTGGGTCATACCGGACTTGAACTTCCGCATTCCGCCGAGGGCGCGACGCCTGTTCGGCCGGGTCCCGCTCGCGCGACGGATGGCGCGCGCCGCGGTCTACTGGACGTACGAATCGCTCGCGCTCGGGTTCAACGGCCACTTCCGCCTGATGCGTCCGATCCAGAGCGCGGCGCGGAGGAATCTGCACAGGACCGTCACCGATCCCGAACTCCGCCGCAAGCTCACCCCGTCCTACCTCATCGGCTGCAAGCGGATCCTCGGGTCGAACGTGTACTACCCGGCGCTGATCTCACCGAAGTCGGTGGTGATCACCGAGGGCATCGCGGAGGTCCGCCCGCACGGCATCGTGGCGGGGGACGGGACGGTGCGGGACGTGGACGCGATCATCTACGCCACCGGATTCCACGTCACCGACGGCTTCGACAGGGCCGACCTCACCGGGGTCGACGGCAGGCGCCTCGCCGACGAATGGGAGAAGCACGGGATCCGCACCCACCTCGGTATCACGGTCGCGGGTTACCCCAACGCGTTCTTCCTGTTCGGCCCCAACACCGGGCTCGGTCACAATTCGGTGGTGTTCATGATCGAGTCGCAGATTCGTTACGTGCTGCAGCTGATGGACCTCGTCGACCGGCGCGGCGCCGAGGCTGCGGTCGTCCGCCCGGCGGTGCAGAGCAACTTCAACGCGGACATTCAGCGGAAGCTGTCGAAGGGTGTGTGGTCTCGCGGCGGATGCGTGAGCTGGTATCTGGACTCGCACGGCGTCAACCGCGCGATCTGGCCGGGCTCGACCGTGCGTTACTGGCAGCAGACGCGGTCGGTCGATCCGGCGGACTTCGAGTTCACACCCGGCTGAACGGCGGGGGCGTCACGCCGTCGACGAGATGGCTTCCCCACAGGTCCACCCCGGTGATCCGGGCGGTGGCCGTGCCGTCCGGGCTCGTGATCTGGAGTTCCGTGCCTGCGGACAGGTCTGCATCCGCGCCGAGGGCGTCCGTCAGCGTGCGGACGCGGCCGTGCCACACGTACCGGCCGCTGATGGGTTCGAAGTTTCCCGCCAACTGGACCTGCACGGTGACGGCGGGATGGTCACCGACAACGACGTCGGCGGGGCCGCGGTAGCCCTCTTCTTCTTCCTCGTGTTCGTTCACACAGGGAAGTTTACCTGTAACTGGCAGTTACACAAGAATGGGTGACGCCTACTCCGCCTCGGACGGAAGGAGCGGGTGGGGGATAGCGTTGAACCGCGCGGGCGAGCCGTTGACGGCCGCGATGCCGGTGACGCCACCCCAGGTCATCATCGTGAGGTAGTTGATCAGGTCCTCGACCGACATCGACCGGTTGGAGATCCACCAGTGGGTGGCCAGTTGCACACCGCCGACGATTCCGTACGCCCACGGGACTGCGCCGCCGGAGTCCATCTCCATCTGCCGCAGCCGCTCGCCGAGCACGGTGGAGAGCACCTCGGCGATCATCCGCTCCGAGTCGGCGACCGTCTCGCGGCCGGGGCCGGAACCGTTGGCCATGATGTACAGATAGACGTCGGGATCCGACGCCACCGTCTCGACGTACGCGGTGATGGTGGCGCGGGTCAACTCGAAGTCGTCGAGGTCTCCGCCGATGGCCTCGTAGATCCGCGGGGCGAGCGTGGTCTCCACGTACCGCGCCATGGTCGCGTTCGTCAGGTCGCTCTTGTCCGCGAAATAGCGGTACAACACGGTCTTGGAGACGCCGATCTCGGACGCGATCTCGTCCATGCCGATGTCCCGTCCACGCAGGCGGATGGCGGCGATCGTGCCGTCGACGAGTTCTTCGCGGCGCGCGATCTTGTGCTCACGCCAGCGGCGCTTGCGCCCATCGGGCTTTGCCGGCTTGTCCAGCTTCGTCATCGACCCGGTCACCTGCTCGGGATCCTTCACGTCGTCGTTCGCCACTGCGTCTCTTCACATCCGTTTCGTGTCGCGATCTCCTGTCAGCTTAGTGCGCGGGTCTTGTCCCACGGCACAACGCCGTCTGTGCGGGCGCGCGTCCAGCGGCTGGGCGGCCGCTTCCGCGCCGACCTTCGGCACAATGGCGTGTGTGGATCAATTGAGCCTTTCCGCCTTCGACGACGATGCGAAGCGTCGCGATCTCCGCAAGATGAAGGCTGTCGCAACGGGCTTCCTCGTCTTCGCCACCGTGGTCTACCTCGTGTGCAGGTGGCAGGAATCGCGGGGTGCCGGCGCATGGGTCGGCTACGTGCGGGCCGCGTCGGAGGCGGGCATGGTCGGTGCGCTGGCCGACTGGTTCGCGGTGACCGCGCTGTTCCGGCATCCGCTGGGGTTGCCGATCCCGCACACCGCGATCATCAAGCGGAAGAAGGACCAGCTGGGCGCGAGTCTGAGCAACTTCGTCGGCCAGAACTTCCTCGCACCCGAGGTCGTGTCCGCGAAGGTGGAGGCCGCGGAGATCCCGCTCCGGCTCGGCACGTGGATGGCGCAGCCGAAACATGCCGCGCGGGTCGCCGCCGAGACGGCCACCATCCTGCGCGGCTTCGTCGAGATCCTGCGTGACGAGGACGTGCAGCAGATCATCGACAGCACCTTGGTGCGCAGGCTGGCCGAGCCCCAGTGGGGGCCGCCGATCGGGCGGGTGCTCGGCGAACTGCTGCGCGAGAACCGGCAGCTGCCGATCCTGGATCTGCTCGCCGAGCGGGCGCACCAATGGGCGCTCGGGAGTCAGGAGACCATCGACCGGATCGTCAGCCGCGATTCGCCCGCCTGGTCGCCCAAGTTCGTCGACGCCATGCTCGGCGAGAAGATCCACCGAGAGCTCGTCGAATTCACCTGGAAGGTGCGATCGAACCCGGAGCACGAGGTGCGGCAGGCGGCCAACCGCTTCCTCGTCGACTTCGCCGACGACCTGCAGAACGATCCCGCGACCATGGAGAAGGCCGAGAAGATCAAGGCCGAGATCATGGGCCGCGAGGAAGTGACCGGCCTCGCCGCCGCGACGTGGAAGGTCGCCAAGCGCCTCATCATGGAATCCGTCGACGACCCGAACAGCACACTGCGCACGAAGGTCGCGGAGAACGTCGTGCGGTTCGGCGAGCGGCTGCGGGACGACCACGAGCTGAGGGCCAAGGTCGACGGGTGGGTGCTCGCCGGCACGCGCTACGTCGTCGTCCATTACACCGACGAGATCACCGGAATCATCTCCGACACCGTCGAGCGCTGGGACGCAGAGGAGGCGTCGAAGAAGATCGAGTTGCAGGTGGGACGGGACCTCCAGTTCATCCGCATCAACGGCACGGTGGTCGGTTCCATCGCGGGTCTGCTGATCTACACGTTCTCGACGCTGCTGTTCGGCTGACGCGCTGCCCGCTAGCTGGGTGCTAACAGAGTGCTTGCAATTGCTAGCACCCTCCTCTAGGCTTGGTCTTGCCCAGCAACACGGAGGACTGATGGCAAGCGACGATCGCGACGCAGCCGGTGCAGGAGATCTGGCAGCTCGCGTAGTCAGCAATGCCGCTCACGACATCGGAGGTTTCATTCGTGCCCAGCGCGAAGCGGCCCAGGTGTCGATGCGGCAGCTGGCGCAACTGGCCGGTGTCAGTAATCCGTATCTGAGTCAGATCGAACGTGGGTTGCGCAAGCCCTCGGCCGAGGTGCTTGGGCAGATAGCGAAGGGTCTCCGGGTTTCCTCGGAGGTCCTGTACGTCCAGGCGGGTTACCTCGAGCAGCGGCCACACGGTCCCCTCCGTGACGCTCTGCTCGCGGACACGGCCATCACCGAGCGGCAGAAGCAGGTGCTGCTCGAGATCTACGAGTCGTTCTGTCGTGAGAACGAATCGGCGGAAGCGGCCGAATCCCGGACGTCCGAGCTTCGGACAGATGAACACCAGCGTTCTGATTCCCAGACGCCGGAACCAGAACCCCCCACCGTTGAAGAGGAGAAAGCCGATGACTGACCAGAAGACCATCGACAGTGTGAAGACCTCGCTGTACGCCGCCGTAGGTGCCGGAGACGTCGTGGTGCAGGCCGTGGCCGACGTCGTCGCCCAGGTCCGCTCGCGTGCCGAGTCCACCCAGGGTGACGTCGAGGAGCGGGTCGGCGGCGCCAAGGAGCGCATCGCCGGCCTCCAGGAAGAGGTCACCGAGGGCGTCGAGAACCTGCGCGACCGCCTCGCCGGACTGCCGTCCGAGCTGCCCGAGGAGCTTGCCGAGCTGCGGGAGAAGTTCACCGCGGACGAGCTGCGCAAGGTCGCCGAGGCGTACCTGAAGGTCGCCTCCGATCTGTACACGTCGCTCGCCGAGCGCGGCGAGGACACGGTCGAGCGCATCCGCAAGCAGCCGGTCGTCGAGGAGGGCATCGGCCGCGCCGAGACCGCTTTCGGTGACGCCGTCGAGCTGACCGAGGAAGCTCTCGGCACCGTCGCGCGGCAGACGCGCGCAGTGGGCGAGCAGGCCGCGAAGCTTGCGGGCCGCGCGTCGGGCCGCATCTCCGACACCGCCGAGGGTCTCGGCGAGGCCATCGCCGACGCCGGCGACGAGGCTGCCCTGAAGGTGCTCGACCTGGGCGATCAGGCCGAGGCGGCGTCGAAGGATGCCGCCGAGCGCGTCACCGCCACCGCGGCCGACGTTCAGGCTCAGGCAGACAAGGCCGCCCCCGCCAAGCACGCTGCTCCGGCCAAGGCTGCTCCGGCCAAGGCTGCTCCGGCCAAGGCCGCGGCAACGCCCGCAGCGGCACCCGCCAAGAAGACCGCTGCTGCTCCGGCCAAGAAGGCTGCTCCGGTCAAGAAGGCTTGATCCTTCACGCTTTTCGGCCCCCGCACCGTTGGTGCGGGGGCCGTTTGCGTGCCGACCTCGTAGGATGGTGCTGTGATTCAAGTTGACGGCGTCGTGTCGGTGATCTTGCTGGTGATTCGCATCATTGCCCTGGGTGGTGCGGCGTTCGCGCTGTTTCACGCGGCTCGCCAGCGCAAAGACGCGTTCACCGCAGTGGACAAGTTGAGCAAACCGATCTGGCTGAGCATTCTCGCCGTCGCGTTCCTCGTTCTCCTGCTGTTCCCCGCGGTCCAATTGTTCGGCATCGTCGCGGTCGTCGCAGTGTGCGTCTATCTCGTCGACGTGCGTCCGCGCGTCGACGACGTGCAGCGCGGACCTCGCTGGTAGCTGCGCAGCCATCGTCTCTCCGAAACGAAGTCGTGGACTTCGCATGCCTCGATCATGACAATGGACATTGTGACAATGCTATTGTGATGAGACGGCTACCGAGGAGCTGACATGTCCGTCGTCAACATGCGGAACTCAGAGAGCACTGCCCACCCCGCGTCCCGGCTGACGCGCGCCGGTGATCGCCAGGACACGGCGGCCCGGCTGCTGGCCTCCTCCGCGCGCAAGTCGTACGACCCGCTGATCGAGGTCGACTGGGAGGCGCCGATCCCGGAGGATCGGTACGGCATGACCCCGGAATGGTGCAGCCTCTACGGCACCGCCATGTGGGACGCCATGACCGAGGAACAGCGCGTCACCCTCACCAAACATGAGGCGGCCAGCATCGCCGGCACCGGAATCTGGTTCGAGCTGATCCTGATGCAGATGCTGGTCCGCGACATCTACTCGCACGACCCGTCCACACCCCACGTGCAGTTCGCGCTCACCGAGATCGCCGACGAGTGCAGGCACTCCACGATGTTCGCCCGGTCCGCACAGCGATTCGGGATTCCGTCGTACCGGCCCAAGTGGTGGATCCGGCAGAGCGCGCGCGCCTTCAAGGCCACGGCCACGGGGTCGCTGGCATACGGCGGGACCTTGTTCGCCGAGGAGATCCTCGACATGATGCAGCGCGATTTCATGAAGGACGAACGGGTGCAGCCGATCACCCGCACCGTCAGCAGGATTCACGTGCTCGAGGAATCCCGCCACATCAAGTTCGCGCGCGAGGAGACGGTCCGCCGCGTACGGAACGCGTCGTGGTTCACCCGGGCGCGGGTGCGACTCGTCCTCGGGACCACCGCCTACTTCGTCGTCACCAGCCTGGTGAATCCGCGGGTCTACGCGGCCGCCGGTCTCGATGTGGACGAAGCGAAGAAGGCCGCGAAATCGAACCGGCACTATCACGACATGCTGCGCGAGGGTTGCTCCAAGACCATCGAATTCCTCGACGCGGTCGGCCTCGTCGGCGGACCCTCCCGGCTGCTGCTCCGACGGGCGCACATCGTCTGATGAAGGAATACCGGATCGACGACCTCGCTCGCGAGGCGCGGGTCAGCGTGCGCAACGTGCGCGTCTATCAGGATCGCGGCCTGCTTCCGCCGCCGCGGAAGCAGGGGCGCACCGGGTGGTACAACGAGTCGCATCTCGCGCGGCTGCACCTGATCGGGCGCATGCTCGACCGCGGCTACACGTTCGCCACCATCAGCGAACTCCTCACGGCCGCCCACTACGGACTCCAGGTCAAGGAGGTCCTGGAGACCGACGACCCGGGCAGCCGGTGGACGAAGCGCCGGCGTGCGGCCCGCCTCACGATGGCCGAGCTTCGACGCATGTTCGGGGCCCAGACCACCGAGGCCAATATCGCCCGGGGCGCCGAACTCGGTGTGCTCGTCCCCGCCGGCGACGACTATTCGGTGAACAATCCGCGTCTGGTCGAGGCGGCGCAACTCCTCGTCGACGCAGGCATCCCGCTCGAGGAGGTTCTCGAGCAGACTGCGGCAGTGCGGCAAGGGCTTTCGGACGTCGCAGCGCGGTTCGTCGCCGTCGTCGCGGACCGCTATCTCGGCGCCGGAGACGAGCCGCTCGAACTGGACGAGGCGAAGGTGTCGGACATCGCGCAGCTCGTCGACCGGATGCGGCCCCTCGCGCACGACGCCGTCCAGTCGCTGTTCGCAGAGGCGATGGAGGAGCAGATCTCCCAGGCGCTCGAGCGGGCGGCCCGGCGGCTCGGCGAGACGCCCGACCCGGCGAAGAACCCGGACACCAACAGAGCAAGTTAGACAGGAACAGGGGTAGGAATGACCAGCAGTCCACGCACCATCGCCTTCGGGGCACTCGCCGGCGCGGCCGGGGTGGGTGCACTCGCCGCCGCGGCGACGATCCGCCGCAAGCGCGCCACCCGGGGGTTGACGTTGTCGACCGAGGTGGCCCCGAACGAACTGCTGCGCCCCCCGACTCTGCGCCCGGACGTGACCGAGATCCTCATCGACGACGGAGCGACTCTGTACGTCCGCGCGTACGGTCCGGTGGACGGCGATCCCATTGTGCTGAGCCATGGTTGGACCTGCTCCACCGAATACTGGTATCCGCAGGTGAACGCTCTCGCGGGTGAGTACCGCGTGATCACCTACGACCAGCGCGGCCACGGTCGCAGCTCGGTGGGCTCGCTCGCGCTCGGCCCGGACGTCCTCGCCGACGATCTGTCGGAGGTATTGAAGGCGACGGTGCACGAAGACAAGAAGGCCGTGCTCGTGGGTCACAGCATGGGCGGCATGAGCATCATGGCGTGGGCCGGCCGGCACCCCGACGAGGTGAAGAAGTACGCGCAGGCCGTGCTCCTCGCGAGCACCGCCTGCGACCGTCTCATCGCCGAGACCACTGTCATCCCGCTGCCGAATCGTTTTCCGCGCGTGCCGGTTCCGGTAGGCCGCGCCGTCCTGAGCGCACCGATGCCGCTGGTGTCTTCCTCGGTGACGACCCGCGCGATCCAGTACGTGTCGATGTCGCCGAACGCCTCGCGCGCCGAGGTCCAGTTCTGCGAGAACATCGTCCGGGACTGCAAGCCGCGGATCCGGGGCGGCTGGGGCGCGGCGCTCAGCGGCCTCGACATCCACGAGGCGCTCGACAACCTCGACGTGCCGACCACGGTGCTCGTCGGCTCCATGGACCGGCTGACACCGCCGGTTCACGCTCGCAAACTCGCCCGCGTCCTCGACGAGGCCGGTCATCTCGAGCGGCTCATCGTTCTTCCCGGGGTCGGGCACATGAGCTCGGTCGAGAACATCGACGAATTCGACAAGGAGATCGTGCGGCTTCGCACTCTCTGACCCGTCGACCGCTCCGCTCGGAGAAATCGGGCCCACACGCGCAGGCGTGTGGGCCCGATTTCGTCGTGCCGGTGTGAGGCTTGACACATTGTTGGCTGACATCTAACGTTATTTGTATCACTGTTAAACGTGACGAGGTGCGCGTCCGCAGATCCGATCTCGAAGCGATAGGAGCTCACGTTGGCTCATGTAGTCACCCAGTCCTGCTGTAACGACGCCAGTTGCGTCCCGGTGTGCCCCGTCGATTGCATTCATCCGACTCCGAACGAGCCCGGCTACGGCCGCGCGGAGATGCTGTACATCGATCCGGCCGGCTGCATCGACTGCGGCGCATGCATCGACGCGTGCCCGGTCGACGCCATCGTTCCCGACTACGACCTGACCCCGGAAACCGCGCGCTACGAGGAGATCAACGCGGCGTTCTACGCGAACCGGGACCCGCTCGCTCCGGCCGCCGTGCCACCGGCCGCAGCGCTGCAGGTGTCCGAACGCGGGCTGCTGCGGGTGGCGATCGTCGGGTCCGGGCCGTCCGGCTGTTACGCCGCGGAGAACCTGCTGTCGCGCAGCGGCCTCGCCGTGGAAGTCTCCTTCTTCGAGAAGTTGGCGACACCGTTCGGGCTGATCCGGTTCGGCGTCGCACCGGACCATCAGGGGACCAAGGCGGTCGCGTCGCAGTTCCAGAAGACGGCGTCGCGGAAGAACGTGGACTTCTACCTCAATGTCGAGGTGGGAGAACACCTCACGCACGACGAGTTGCTCGCGCACCACGATGCGGTGATCTACGCGGTCGGCGCCCCCGCCGACTGCGCGCTGGGGATTCCCGGCGAGGATCTGCCCGGAAGCCACTCGGCAACCGAATTCGTGGGGTGGTACAACGGTCATCCCGATCACGCGCACCGCACCTTCGACCTGTCGGGCACGCGCGCCGTGATCATCGGCAACGGCAACGTCGCGCTGGATGTGGCCCGAGTGCTCGTGTCCGGCGCCTCCGTGCTGAGGAAGACCGATATCGCCCCGCACGCACTGGAAGCGTTGTCGGAGAGCAGGATCGAGGAAGTGGTCGTCGTCGGGCGGAGAGGACCGGCGCAGGCGGCGTACACGAACCCCGAGTTGCTTGCGCTGGGCTACCTCCCGGGCGTTCACGTCGCGGTAGATCCCGACGAGATGGCGGAGGCACCGACATCCGGTGGGCGCCCCGATTCGATCGAGGCGATGAAAGCGAGGATCGTCGCGGAGTTCGCCGCGGCCCCGCGTACGCCGGGAGACAGACGTATTGCGTTGCGCTATCTGCTTTCTCCGGTGGAGATGCTCGGGCACCACCGGGTGGAGGGGATTCGTCTGGTTCGCAACGAGCTGGTTCCGGATCCGGCGGGCAACCCGGCGGCGGTGCCGACCGGTGTTGCCGAGGACATCGATTGCGGCCTGGTCCTGCGGTCGGTGGGGTACCGCGGCGTCCCGGTGGCGGGTATCCCCGTCTCGGGTGCGCGCGCGACGATGCGGAACGATGGAGGCCGTGTGCTGGATCCGGATTCGGGCGCCCCGATGCCGGGCGTGTACACAGTCGGGTGGATCAAACGCGGTCCGTCCGGCGTCATCGGGACCAACAAGGCCTGCGCCGCCGAAACCGTCGACGCCCTCGTCGACGACTTCCACGCCGGGCGTGTGACGGCTCCGGGCGGCGGTCGCGACGAGCTCCGCCGGCTGGTCGCGGAGCGGCGGCCCGACCGGATCGACTACGACGGATGGAAGACGATCGACGCCTACGAGCGGCGGCTGGGCAGGGAATCCGGCAGGCCGCGGGTGAAGCTGGTCGACACTGCTTCGATGATTGAAATCGCCTCACGTGCAGTCATTTCCGGATGATGCACGCGCGATGATCCGATTCGCCGCACGCCGAGAAAGTGATTGACGTCTCACGGCCTAACGGTATAAGGTTTATCCGGATCGGAGATGCGGCTCGCATACGATCCGCTCGACCGGCAACAGCCCGCCGTCGAGGATCGGAACAGTCTCGCCGCCCGGCTTCGCCGCACGAGGTCCACCCGCACCGCGAATCTCCGGCATCTGACGAACCATCACAGAGGAGTCCCCATGAAACTTCAGGACAAAGTCGCCGTCATCACCGGAGGTGGGTCCGGGCTCGGGCGCCAGGGTGCGCAGTTGTTCGCCTCGGAAGGCGCGAAGGTCGCGGTCGTGGACATCGACGGCGACCGGGCCGAGCAGACGGTGAAACTGGTTGAGCAGCAAGGTGGAACGGCGATCGCCGTCACCGCCGACGTGAGCGACGAGGCAGCCGTCTACCGCAGCGTCGAGACCACCGTCGAGCAGTTCGGCAAGCTCGACATCATGTGGGCCAACGCGGGCGTCGTCTCACGGGGCGGAGTGCCGTCGGTGGCTGGCGGCGAACACGTGGAGTTCCAGGACCTCACGGATGCCGACTGGCAGCACGTCCTCGGGGTCAACCTCAGCGGCGTCGTGTACTCGTGCAAGGCCGCGGTGCCGGCGATGCGGGCCAACGGCGGCGGCGTCATCCTGGCAACGTCGTCCGCGGCGTCCTTCGCCGCCTATCACAGCATCGCGATGTACTCGGCGACGAAGGCCGGTGTCAACGGACTCGTTCGCGGCCTCAGCCTGGATCTCGGGCGGTACGGGATTCGCGTCAATGCCCTCGCCCCCACACACGGAATGTCCCCGAACTTCCTCATGGGTCCGGGCACCCCGGTGATCGGCCAGTCGTACGAGGAGACCGCGGGGCCGTGGGACCCGGGCGTCTCGCCCATTCCGCTCAAGCTGCAGCGCCCGCCGTCCCTCGTGGACAACGCGAAGGTCGCCCTCTTCCTCGCGTCCGACGACTCGGCCTACATTTCGGGTCTCACGCTGCCCGCGACCGACGGCGGCACCCTGTCACGCGTGGCGATGATGTTCGAAGAGGACGCTCCGAATCCGACGGTCCCCGTCGACTGAACGGAGCTTTTCGATGACCATTCATGCGCAGAACCGCGCGCTGTTCCTGCAGGTCGACCGGTCCGCGTGCGCGGGCCACGGACTCTGCTACGGCGCCGCTCCCGAGATAGTCGACTGCGACGACCAGGGCTATCCCGTCGTCGTCGCCGAACCGGTTCCCGCGGAACTACGAGACCAACTGGGTGCCCTCGTCGAGATGTGCCCCGAACGCGCGCTGAGCGTCGAATTCCCGACTTCGGAAGGCTGAGAAGCTGTGACGACTACCCAACTACCCGACAAGCTCATCGTGGACTTCGACGTCTACGACCAGACATTGGCCATGCCCGAGGACGTGTTCCAGGAACGGGCGGCGGCGCTGAGGGCCATCGGCCCGGTCGTCTACTCCACGGCCCACGGCGGACACTGGATCGTGACGCGCTACGAGGAGATCCACCAGGTCCTCCGCGATCCGGAGACCTTCTCCAGCTACCCGAACAACCTCGTCAACGCGGGCCAGGGGAAGTTCATCCCGATCGAGCTCGACCCGCCGGAGCACACGTTCTACCGGCAGGCGCTGCAACCGCTGTTCAGTCCCAAGCGGATGAAGGAGCTCGAGCCCCAGATCCGGGACGTCGTCAACGAGCTGATCGACGACTTCGCGGCGCGCGGCGAAGCCGAGTTCATCTCGGAGTTCGCCCACGAACTGCCGACGCGGGTGTTCCTGGCTCTCATGGGCTGGCCGCTCGAAGACGCCGAGATGTTCACCAAGACGACAGATGTTGCGCTGCAGGGTATTCCCGGTGGAACGGAAGAGGAATCCGCGAAGGCGCGTGAGGACGCGGCCAATCAGATCTTCGGCTACTTCGGTGCCATCGTGGCCGGGGTGCGTTCGGGCGAGAACACCTCGGACAGCCTGACCGCGCAGATCATCAACACCCCGATCGAGATGGAGGACGGGGTACGGCTGCTCACCGACGAAGAGCTGTACCGCATGTTCTTCCTCCTGCTCATCGCGGGCCTGCACACCGTCCAGGGGTCACTTGCCTGGGGGATCATCCACCTCGCGAACAATCCGGGTCAGCGGCAGGAGATCGTGGACGATCCCGACACCATCCCGGCCGCGGTGGAGGAGATCCTGAGGATCGAGGCTGCCGTCATCGCCGGCCGGCGAGCGACGCGCGACGTCGAACTCGGCGGAGTCACGATCGCGGAGGGCGACCAGCTCATCGTGCTGCTCTGCTCGGCGAACCGCGACGGTGGCGAGTTCGAGGATCCCGACGAGCTGCGGATCGACCGCTCGCCCAACCGTCACTTGTCGTTCGGTGCCGGGCCGCATCGGTGCATCGGGTCTCATCTGGCTCGAATCGAGCTCAAGCTGGCCATGGAGGAGATTCACAAGCGGTTGCCCGACTACCGCCTCGTCCCGGAGGACCCGCCGATCCTGCACGCCACGCAGGTACGCGGCTGCATCCGACTTCCGATCACCTTCACGCCCTCGTCCTAGGTTCGAGGCATGTTCGAGGCAGCTGTCCGTGGTCCCCTGGGGCTTCGGACAGCTGCCTCGCTCTTTTGGTGTAATGAACAGGGTGTGGTCGCCACCCATGGTGCAACATTTTACGTGTATTGTCATTTGTATCGCGGCTTGTCGGGGTGGCCGGCCGGAAATGACAGTGTCTGGAGCGAGGATGGCAAGAAGAAAGACCGCGGGCGTCCTGAGTCAGGACGCCGATGTGGCACGGTCTCAGATACTCGTGGCTGCCCAGACGATGATTCTCCGTTTCGGGATCGCGAAGACGACGATGGAGGATATCGCCAAGGAGGCCGGGGTCTCGCGTCCGACCGTCTACCGGTACTTCCAGGACCGCGAAACGCTCACCACCGAGTTGATCAGGTGGCGTTCCCGTCAGACGCTCGAACGCGGCCGGAAGTTCCTGATGGAGTGCGCGACGTTCGAGGACAGGCTGATCGAGGGCCTCATCTACTTGGTCTACGACGGCATCAACGATCCGATCGTGCGCATCCTCGTCAGTCCGGAACACGTCGGCGGAGATTCGTGGCTCGAGACAATCCCGCTGGCGACGAGTCTGACCACCGAACTGTGGGGGCCGATCTTCGACGACGCCAAGGCCGACGGCGAGATGCGAGCGGACATCGACACGGACGAAGCCTGCTCCTGGATCACCCTCGTGCAGCTGATGCTTGCGCCGCGACTGGACAATTCGGATCCGAGCGATCCGGCGCACCGGCAGATGATGAGGCAGTTCGTCCTCCCCGCCTTCCTGTCGTAGTTTTCGCCCGGGTCCCCGACAGCGTCGAAGCCGTGTCCCTCCGAGGGGCACGGCTTCGTTGTGTGTTGGGCACGACGTGCTCTGCTGTTCGTAAATCTAATGGACGTAGCTTCGCGAGCGGATGGCTCCAGTGCCTGGTCACGGCCCGATCGAGCGGGAATGCCTCCGCGCGGGCATATTTCGCGAGGCAATGATTTTGTGAACCACTCTTGCCTGGGTGGTCATCTGGCGTATAACGTAATACGTGCGACGTAATTTGTATCACAGTCGGACGTTGCGAAGTCGGCATCGATCGACTGCAGACCGATGAAAAGTTCTGCCGCGAAGCTCTATTCGACCACAGTTTGTCACCCGGCGTGCGCACGGCGGGATCTCGACGTGCGCGCGGGGAACGACTGTGGGTTCCGGCTCGAGGTCGCGAGTGCCCTGCAACATCCGAACTGGCATTGATGCCTGAATGCACGGAGGTAATGGTGGGAGTCGAGGTTTCCGTCGAGGGACTTACCAAGTCTTTCGGCTCGCAGAGGATCTGGCAGGACGTCACGTTGACTCTTCCGGCCGGTGAGGTGAGTGCGTTGCTGGGCCCGTCGGGTACGGGTAAGTCGGTGTTTCTGAAGTCGCTGATCGGTCTGCTCCGTCCGGAGCAGGGGTCGATCGTGATCGACGGCACCAACATTCTGGAGTGCTCGTCCAAGGAGTTGTACGAGATCCGGAAGTTGTTCGGGGTGCTGTTCCAGGACGGTGCGCTGTTCGGGTCGATGAATCTGTTCGACAACGTGGCGTTCCCGTTGCGGGAGCACACGAAGAAGTCCGAGTCCGAGATCCGCAAGATCGTGATGGAGAAGATGGAGCTGGTCGGTCTGCTCGGGGCCGAGGACAAGCTGCCCGGGGAGATCTCCGGTGGTATGCGCAAGCGTGCCGGGTTGGCGCGGGCGCTGGTGCTGGATCCGCAGATCATTCTGGTGGACGAGCCGGACTCGGGTCTGGATCCGGTGCGTACCACCTACATTTCGCAGACGTTGATCGACATCAACGCGGAGATCGACGCGACGATCCTGATCGTGTCGCACAACATCAATCTGGCGCGGACGGTGCCGGACAACATCGGGATGTTGTTCCGGCGGCATCTGGTGATGTTCGGTCCGCGGGAGGTGCTGCTCACCAGTGAGGAGCCGGTGGTCAAGCAGTTCCTCAACGGCACGATGATCGGTCCGATCGGGATGTCGGAGGAGAAGGACGAGGCGCAGATGGCGCAGGAGCAGGCGATGGTCGACGCCGGTCACCACGCCGGCGGCGTCGACGACGTGGAGGGCATCGTTCCGCAGATGAAGGCGACGCCGGGGATGCCGTTCCGGCAGGCCGTGGCCCGCCGGCAGGAGCGGGTCCGGCACATCATGCACACGTTGCCGGAGAACGCCCAGATCGCGATCCAGGAAAGCCTCGGAGCTGGGTGCCTCGACGAGGAGTGGGATTCGAACGACGCAGACACGCAGGTTCTTCCGGCGTACACAGGAGTAACGCAGTGACGAGTGTGAGGGAGCCGATCGCGGTGGACACCGCGCCGGCAGGTCCGGCCACGCCGGTAGATCGAGCCGCACCGGAGAAGCGGCGACGGCCGCGTCTGTCGTTCGGTTCGGCGGGAAAATACTTGAAGGACAAACCTGTTCGAAGCCTCGAGACGTTGGGGAGATCGGCCGAACTCGCGGCGAACATACTGAGACACACCGTATCCGACACCATTGCGCTGCGGCTGCCCGTCGAGGAGGTGGCCACCCAGATGTGGAAGCTCCTCAAGGTCACCGCACTGCCCGCGCTCCTGATGGCGGTGCCGATCGGCGCCGAGGTGTCCGTTCAGGTCGGTGGAATCATGAACCAGGTCGGCGCGAATTCACTGGCGGGTGCCGCCAGTGGACTCGGCGTGGTGGGACAGGGGGCGCCGATGGCGGCGGGACTCCTGATGAGCGGTGCGGCCGCATCGGCCATCGCGTCCGATCTCGGCGCTCGCGCGATTCGCGAAGAGATCGAAGCGATCCGAGTAATGGGTATCGACCCGGTCCAGCGGTTGGTCGTTCCGCGGTTCATCGCGATGATCGCCATCGCGCCGATGCTGTGCATCGTGATCGTCGCGGCAGGTGTGGCCGCAGGGCTGGTGATCTCCGCGAACGTCAACGACGTGGTGCCCGGCAGCTTCTGGCAATCGTTCGGTTCGTTCGCGACGCCGACCGATCTGGCCTTCTCCGTGCTCAAGTCGGTGATCTTCGCGGCGCTCGTCGTGTTGATCGCCAGCCTGCGCGGGCTCGAGGCGAAGGGCGGCCCGAAGGGCGTCGCCAACGCGGTCAACGCCTCGGTGGTACTCAGTGTCTTCTGTATCTTCATGACCAATCTCGTGGTCAGCCAGGTACAGATGATGTTCTTCCCGGCTCGGTTGGCGTGACGTGAACACACACTCCACGCGCCGTAACGGCCCCGCCGGTGGGATACTCCTGACGCCGTTTCGCTCACTGGGTGGCGCGGTCACCTCGGCGATCGAGGAAATCGGGCAGGTCGCGGTCTTCGCCGCCAAGACGGTCGCATTGCTGCCCACGACACTGCGAAAATACCGCAAGCAGACCATGACCACCATGAACAACATGGCCTGGGGAAACGGCTCGCTCGTCGTCGACGGCGGTGTGGTCAGTCTGATGTTCTTCCTGGGATTGGCCGTGGGCGCCGTGGTGGCGATCCAAGCGTTCATGGCCTTCGATCTGCTCGGATTCGGGGCGCTGACCGGGATCATCGGATCGTTCGGCAATGTCCGGGTGATCGCGCCGATCATCACCGGAATCGGATTCGCCGCTCAGGCCGGCTGCAGGATGACAGCCGAGATCGGCTCGATGCGTATCTCGGAGGAGATCGACGCCACCGAATCGATGGGCTTGCAGGCTATTCCGTTCGTGGTCGGGACGCGGCTGATCGGGAGCATGCTCATCGTGATCCCCGGATACCTGATGGCGCTCGTGGTCAGTTTCATGACCGGCGGGTTCATCATCAAGACTTTTCATCGTCAGCCGGCGGGTACCTACGATCACTACTTCAGTCAATTTCTCAGTGTTCCCGACCTGGTGGCGTCGCTCGTCAAGGCGGTCGTCTTCTGCGCGGTCGTCACGATGATCCACTGCTATTACGGATACTTCGCGAGTGGTGGGCCGGCTGGTGTGGGTGCGGCGTCCGGGCGTGCGATCCGGGCAAGTCTGGTCGCGATCGTGGTCCTGAATTTCTGTATGACCGTGGCGATCTGGGGTCTGAGTCCCGAGCTGGTGTTCAAAGGATGAGGAATGAGTAGAGCACGGAGCCAAGACTTTCTGAGGGGCGTGCCGGGTCGTCAGGCCCGGGTGCTGAACACGGCGGGGCTGGGGGTCGTCGTCACGACGTGCGCGGTGATCGCCGCTGCCGTCTGGGTGTACCCGAGCAGCGCCGAACCGGACGGGATGCCGATCAGCATCGACGTCCCCTACGTGGGGCCGGGCGTCGACTCCGGCACGAAGGTGATCCTGCGGGGTGGCGAGGTCGGTGTCGTCACCGGTCTGGAACGCATGGGCGCGGATTCCGTCCGCATGGACCTTCGGCTCGACCCGAGTCAGATCGCAGGCCTGACCGACGCATTCGACGTCGACTTCCGGCCGCAGAACTACTTCGGTTCCACGGCCGTCAATCTGGTGGGCAAGCCCGGCGGTTCCGAACTGGCGGCGCATCGCACACTCGACCGCACGCCCACAGGAGATTTCACGATGTCGACCATGATCGAGAAGGGGTCGCTGACCGTCGACGGCACGCTGACGGACTCGATGATCGCCGGCCTGGACGAGGTCGTCCGGTACACCGACGGTCTGACACCCATGATCGACGCAGGACTTCTGTTCGCCGACCGGGTGGCGCAGACTCAGCAGGCCCTTCCCAGCGAACTGCTCGGGCGGGTCAACGACATCCTCGCCGTGTTCCCGGCGTTCAACCGCCAGGCGATCGATTCACTGACCCACATCTACAACAGCACGTACAACCAGCGACCCGACGGTTCGGTCGGGGTCGACGACCCGTTCATGGACGAGACCGACGCCGGTCTGACCCTTGCGGCGGGGCAATTGTTCGGACAGGCCGGTCAGTTGTTGAAATCGCACGGCGAGGAACTGACGCCCGTGACCGAAGTGGTCGGAGAACTCGCCGACGTGGTGCCGCACCTGTACGACGGGGGCGCGCGGCCCGAGCGACTGCGTGACGCTGTCGAGCGGCTGGACACGACGTTCGAGGGCAGCGGCGACGGTCAGCGACTCAACCTGCGGATCGTCCTGGACGACCTGCCCGCGCTGGCGGCCCCGCTGGCGTACACCGGTGCCGCGGCGCCGACCGGGAACGGAGCCGGCCGATGAGCAACCGCACCGGATTCGTCGTCACTCTCGTCAAACTCGCCGCGGCGGCCGCGGTGTCCGTGCTCCTCTTCGTCATCGTGATCAGCGCGATGAAGAGTCCGGTGGACAGCGAGACGAGAAGCTATACAGCGGAATTCACCGATGTCTCCGGTCTGGGCGCGCACGGGGACATCCGGACGAAGGGCGTGCGGATCGGCAAGGTCGAATCGGTCGAGCTGATCCGGGACGGCGGGCGGAGTCTCGCGGAGGTGCACTTCACGATGGAGAAGCAGTATCAGCTCACCTCCGGCACGGTTCTGGCGGTGAAGTACCAGAACCTCACCGGGGTCCGCTACATCGATGCGGAGTTTCCCTCGGACCCAGGCGACGCGGTCGATCGTCTGCCTGCCGACAAGACGCGACCCTCGTACGACATCACCGAGTTGTTCAACGGACTGCAACCGGTCCTCGCCACCATGAGCACGGACGACATCAACACGTTCACCGAGAACGCGATCTCCCTGCTCCAGGGTGACGGAAACGGACTGTCGCCGATGCTTGCGGACGCGCAGAAACTCGCCGGTCTCGCCCACGATCGTGAACAGGTCATCTCGACGCTCACCGGCAACCTCGCGCGAATCTCCGACAGCATGGGAGGCCGCTCGCCCGAGGTCGTCGAGTTCCTGCGCTCGGTGAGTTTCCCCATCGCGAAGGCGATGTCGGTCATCGACGAATTCCCGAAGACGGCCGCGTTCGGCCCCGAGTTCCTCACCCCGATCAAACGATTGATCGACGCCCTCGGCCTGCAACCGGGAATGGACGTCGAGAAGATGCTGTCCGACGCGTTCGCGTCGGTGCCGGACACTGCCGAAGCGCTGCGGCTGCTTCCGGTCACCTTCGCCGGACTGCAGGTTCCGCAGACAGCTGCGCGCGGCCCGGACGCCCTCCGGTGCACGAACGGTGTGGCGCAGTTGCCCACCGAAGTCGAGGTCCTGCTGAGAGGGAGCGAGGTCGTCGTATGCAACCCGTGACGAAAAGCCGTGCCGGGCGGATGGGCCGGACGTCGATCGCGGTGCGGTCGCTGATCGGCAGGGAGGTGGCGTTCGGCGCGGGAGTCGTTCTCCTGCTCGTCGTCGCGCTCACGACAACCGCGGTCCTGTACGCGAACCCGCCGGGGCGCACGTCGTTCTCGTTCCGGACCGACGACGCGTCCTCGATCGACATCGGCCAGGACGTCCGGGTGGCCGGAATCGGCGTGGGAACGGTCACGGATGTGTCGATCGAGCCGGACACGGTACTGGTGACGGCGGAGATCGACCACGAGATACCGGTCGGCTCGGAATCCCGCGTCGACGTGCGCATGCTCACCCCGGTCGGCGGCTACGCGATCAGCCTCGTCCCGCTCGGCGATCAGCCGCTCGGCGACGCGGCTCTGCCCGCCTCCCAGGTCAGTGTTCCGTACTCGATCGGAGATGTGCTCCAGGCCGCGCCGCACACGACCGACGACGTCGAGGGCGGCACCGTCGATGCGAACCTCGACGAGGTCGCGCGGGCTCTCGACGAGAACCCGACGTCGATCGCCTCGATGATCTCGGGACTCACCAGCATCGCCCGGGTGATGGATCACCAACGTGCGCAGGTGCGCACCGTCGCGGACCTCGCCGCGGAGTACCTCCAGAGCTTCGAGGCCGATCAGGGCATGGTGTTCGAACTGATCCGTCAGATCGACGTGGTTCTCTCGACGTACAACACCACTCACGCTGGTTTCAACGAGGCGTACCGGCTGCTCGGCAACGTCCTGATGACGATCCAGCCGTTCGAAGCGTTCTATCTCGACCACAAGACGGAGGTGCTCGCAGCGGTGGACCAGGCGAAGACGGTGATCGACGAATTCCGGACGTCGATGGGCCCCGCCATCGACAATCTTCAGGCGTTGCGCGGTCAGCTCGCCGAATGGCTGACACCCGACGGGATGGCCGCGATCAAGGGCGGCACACTCATGGCCTCGGACTTCTGCGTCCCCGTTCCCGGACGGACGTGCTGAGATGCCTGCGACATCACGCCTGACGGTCAAGGTGCTGGCAGTCGTCTGCGCGGCCGCCGTCGTCGGCGGTGCCGGTGTGGCGGTGGCGACGACGGGAGAGCCCGCAGACCGGTCGACGTTCTGCGCGCTCATGCCGGACGCCGTCGGCCTCTACACGGGCAACCCTGTCACCCAGATGGGTTACCAGGTCGGCCGCGTCGAAGGCATCGAACCGCGGGGCGATCACGTGCAGGTCACCTTCTCGCTCGCGAGTGGCCGATCCTATCCGCAGGATGTCCGGGCGGTCACCCGCTCGAAGTCGCTGCTGGCCGATCGGAGCCTCGAACTGGTGGGCAACTACGCCACCGGTCCGGAACTGGAGCCGGCGGAGTGTATCCCGCTGGAGCACAGCCACACCCCGAAGAGCATCTCCGAAATTGCCGGTTCGGCAGCAGATTTCATCGATGCGATCGCTCCGGACGACGGGCAGGAGAACGTTCGGGGAACGGTGGTCGGTCTCGAGGCGGCGCTGCGCGGTCAGGGCGAGAACGCCGCAGACATGATGAGGCATGCCGCGGCGGCGGCTGCCGATCCGGACAAGCTCGTCGCCGACATCGGCTCGTCGATCGCGAACATGGCTCCGCTGACGGACGAAGCGCTCCGGCGCTGGAGTTCGATCCGGTCGATCGTGGAGCAGATGCCGGCGGTCGTGGCCGCGGGGATCGACCTGTGGCCCGGAGTCATCGAGGTGTGCGAGGGAATCGGCTGGCTGGTAGCGACATTGAACGACATCCAGCAGAACTACGGCGCCGACATCTGGCCGTTCGTGCACGGACCGGCGACCGACGCCCTGAAGCTGGCGGCGACGCGGTCGACCGACGTCGCGAGCCTGATCTCGACGATTCCGTCGGTCGCGCCCTTCCTCGCGCAGCAGACGGCGCGCGACGGAGCGCTCTCCATCGCCTATCAGCCACCGACCGTGGCGACGACCGCCACCGGAACCGAGGTGCCGATGGGCCGGCTGCTCGACCTCGTGCTCGCGGGAAGGAAGTGACATGAACCGATCGAGAAGAACGAGGCGGCTTCTGGGCGCCGTGACGGTGGGCGTGGTGGTACTGACGGTGCCGGCCTGCTCCCTGGGCCCGGACGACCTCCCCTCGGTCCGTGCCGGCGTCGGGGAAACGTACGACCTTTCGCTCGAGTTCACCAGCGTGATGAACCTGCCTGCGGGCGCCGACGTGATGATGGACGGGTTGCGGGTCGGCGAGGTCCGGTCCCTGCAGGTGTCCGGGCCGATCGTGACGGTGTCGGCGGGCATCGGAAGTGGCACCCGAATCCCGGCCGACGCGCGCGCGTTCGTCCGTCAGGACACCCTCCTGGGCGATACGTACATCGCGGTCACCGATGAGGGCGGCGGTGCGGCCGGCGAGTATCTGCCCGCCGGGGGCACCATTCCCGTGAGCCGCACCATCTCGCCGCCGCAACTGGAGGACACCATCGCCGTGCTGGCGAACTTCGTCAACGGCGGCAGTATCCAGCGGATCGAAGACGTGATGGCCCGGGTGAATTCCGTGGTGCCCCCGCTCCCGGCCGTGCGCGACCTGGCGTCCGTGGCGGCGCTGGACATGCGGGACCTCGCGGGGCGAACCGAGGAGATCGATCGGACGTTGTCGGGGTTGAACGAGACCGCGCTGTCGTTCGACGACCGGACCGGCGCCTTGTCGGCGATGTTCGACAGTTCCAGCGTGCACTACTGGCGGCGACTCGCGATCTCGGTCGTCGCCCACATCGGCCAGATCCTGCCGTCCGTCGGCAGCGTCTACGAGGGCGGACTGTGGATGGTTCCCATGCTGAACTCCCTCGCCGACACGGGGGACGTGGCGCGCGGGGCCTGGGACGAGGCGCCGGACACGACCGTCGTGCTGTCCCGCTTCCTGCGGAGCAGGATCGTGCCGTTCGCGCAGAAGCCGTCCGTCGACATCGAGGGCATCGAATCAGCCGGGGGAGACCAGATCGTGGCCGACGCGGAGAACCTGCTCCGCATGCTGGGAGCAGTGAAATGACCGTGAAGACGCAATTGTCGATCGTCGGCATGGTGGTGATCGCCGTGTTGTCGTTCCTCTACATGGGCCGAGCGGGCCTGCACGTGAGCCGGTTCGACGACGTGCGCACCGCCACCCTGGAGGTGCCGGACACGAACGGACTCGTCGTCGGCTCACGGGTGCTGCTCCGCGGGGTGGCCATCGGGCACATCAGTGACATGACGACGTCGGCAGACCACATCGAAGTCGCCTGGAACTACGAGAGCGGCCGGTCGATCCCCGCCGACAGCGCGTTCCGGGTCGACAATCTCTCGGCACTGGGCGAGCCGTATCTCGCCGTGCTGCCCTCGTCGAACGCCGGACCGTATCTCGAGGACGGTGCCACGGTCCCGGCGTCGCAGGTGGTGGTGCCGACGACGTTCAAGGAGCTCTCGGAACGCCTGACCAGGCTTCTCGAGCAGGTGGATCCCGAACGGGTGCAGTCGATCTTCGACACGATCGACGTCGCGCTGCCCGACGACTTCGCGGTCCTGAACAATCTCAACCGGGCCGGCGAACTACTCGCCGCGACGCTCACCCAGCAGTCCGACACCCTCACCACGTTGTTCGACACCCTGCAGCCGTTGCTGATGGACAGCGGCACCCTCCCGGAGGGATTCCGGGGCACGACACCGATCGTCGCCGAGTTCGGCAGCGGGTTCCACGACGTGCTCGGCGGAATCCGATTCGCCACCGAGAAGGGTCCGCTGCGCGACGGAATCGCCAACGGGGCAAGTCCTTTCATCGGGGAGCTGCAGACCTTCCTCGACCACACGGCCCCGGACCTCCAGGTGATCGGTGTGAATCTGCTCCCCTCGGTCCAGGCCGGAGCGGCCGCGATGCGGACCGTCGATGTGGGCCGCTTGCTCGACAACGTCATGGCGGCCACCACATCCGGTGACGCACTGACAGTCCACCTCAGCCCGTCCGGACGGTAGCACCGACCGGACCCGACACGTTCTCGATCGTCCACCCCCGGAGATCGGGCAGCCCAGCGAAAGGCGAACGATGCACAAATCGATGGAACTCGTGAACCCCGGAACCACCCCCGAGACCGATCACTCCGATGGTGCGGGCGATCGCGAGCGCCGAGGGGGCAGGAAAGTGCCGCTGCGGTCGGTGGTGATCGGGGGCCTGGTCGCCGTTCTCGTCGTAGCACTGGCCGTGCTCGGGTGGCAACTCCGCAGCACGACGCACGAACTCGACCAACTCCACGACGCGGCGGCGAGCACGCAGCAGGCGGAACGCATCGCCCTCGACTACGCGACCGGCGCCGCCGAAATGGACTTTCGCGACCTGTCCGCGTGGCGGACACGGCTGACGGCGGGAACGTCGCCGGAACTGTCGAACCGTCTCACCCAGGCGGCGACGTCGATGGAGCAGATCATTGCTCCGCTGCAATGGACGTCGACCGCACAACCGATCTCGGCGAAAGCCGAACCGGGACCGGACGGAACCTATTCGGTGGATTGCTTCGTCAGCGTCCTGACGAAGAACAGTCAGGCACCCGACGGGCTGCAGTCGACGGCCACCTACAAGATGACAGTCGACAGCGGTAACGAGTGGAAGATCACCGAGATCAGCGGAATCGACTCGGCACTCGACGGTGACACGGCGCCGCGGTGACCGGTGAGTCGTACGCGGCGGTCTCTCAGCGACCGGCCGGCAGCAGCGAGGGGATGACGAAGGCCCGGAGCTTCTCGCGGAACCGTTCGAGCGAGCCGGTTCCGCCGTTGAGCTGGCTGATGCACATGATCTCGAGTTCCGAGATCCATTCGCACAGCAATGTCGGATCGACGTCCGCCCGGATGTCGCCGGCCTCCTGCGCCTCGCGCAGAATCGGCTCCCACAGTTCACTCGTGAGTTCGACGGCCTTGCCCGACGTGGTCAGCAGGGAGTTCGCCAAGGTCATTTCCGACGGGGAGACGAGGAGGTGAACCATCGGGTCGCGCAGACCGCTCTCGACGTTCTGGCAGATGCCCTCGACGAGTCGCTCCTCGATCGTGGGCCACTTCGCGATGAACGCGCGGGCGGGCGCCATGTTCATGCGCGCGCGTCGCGCGACCGATTCGATGATCAGACTCTCGCGGTCCGAGAAGTACCGGTAGACGGTCGCGCGGGACATGTCGGCCGCGCGGGCGACGTCCTCCATGGTCGTCTTGGTGATTCCGAAGCGTTCGAAGCACGACTCCGCTGCGGAGAGGATCGTCGAGCGGACGTCGGTCGCGGGGTCGTTTCCAGTCCTTGCAGCCACCAGGAAACAGTACCGCCACCATTTCGCATGAGACGCTAGACAATGAATGTCTCATGTGCCACTCTCGGTGTATGGAGCGCGAAGACAAGATCACACTCACCGAGCGACTGATCGCACATGTCGACAACAACAGCACCGACTACGCGGACGACCTGCTTCGAGTGCCGTTCTCGGTGTTCACCGACCCCGAACTCGCCGAACGTGAGCGCACGGTGGTCCGGCGACTGCCGCACATCGTCGCCCACGTCGACGAGCTGAAGAAGGCGGGCGACTTCGTCACGACCGAGCTGATCGGCACTCCGCTGCTGGTGGTGAAGCAGACGGACGGCAGCGTCAAGGCCTTCTCCAACGTGTGCAGGCACCGGGGCTCGAAGGTGGAGTTCGACGACTCGGGATGCAAGCGCATCTTCAGCTGCCCCTATCACAACTGGGCGTACGGCCGCGGCGGAGATCTGCGGGGAATGCCGCACGCCGAAGGCTTCGACGGCATGGACCGCTCGCAGTACGGGCTCGTCGAGTTCCCCTGCGAGGTGCGGCACGGTCTGGTCTGGGTGGTTCCGACGGTCGGCGCCGATCTCGACATCGCCGGGATCCTCGGCGCCAAGCACGACGCGGAGGTGACGGCGACCGGAATGGCCGAGTCGTTCCAGGTGCGCAAGGAGACCTGGAAACTCGACATGAACTGGAAGATCGCCGTCGACGGCGTCCAGGACTCGTACCACCTCTGCCAGTTGCACACCAAGACCGTGTGCAACTACCTCGAGGGCAACATCACGGCGTACGACCTGGTCGACCGTTCGTGGCGAATCGTCGTGGCCCGCAAGTCGATCACCGAGGTGCGGGGAGCGGACCCCGACTCGTTCGACGTCCGCGACTACTCCCTCGCGAACTACACGATCTACCCGGGCACGATGCTCGTGACGGAGCCCAATCATTTCGAGATCTGGACGATCGTGCCCGACACCGACGATCCCAACGTCTCGTACTGCACAATTCGTCTCCTCTCCCCGAAGGAGCCCGAGACGCCGCGGGAGAAGCGGATTCTCGACAAGAACTGGGAACTTCTCATGGAGACGTTGCACGCCGAGGACTGGTTCGTCACCAAGACGATCACGGCCAACGCCGCGCACGGCCAGGTCGACGAGCTCATCTACGGGCGGAACGAGCTCCCCGGTCAGGTGTTCCACAAGATGATCACCCGGGATGCCGAGGAGGTCGCCCGGCAGGAGGCCGCGGTCGGCGGTGCGAGGTGACGTCGGGCGACCTGCGTCGTTCGTCTCCGGCGCCGGGGGTTCTGCAGCTCGACCTCGCTCGGCCGGACGTGCACAACGCGATCTCCCTCGGCCTGCAACGTGAGCTCGATGCCGCGCTCGCCGACGCCGCGGACGATTCCGACGTTCGGGTGGTGGTGCTCGCGGGAGACGGTCCGGCGGCGTTCTCCGCCGGATACGACCTGAAGGAACTCCGGGCGATGACGGCGGATGCCCGCGCCACGAGCATGCTCGAGCGGGACGAACTGCTGTGGAGGTATTTCACCTTCCCCAAGCCGACGGTCGCCGCCGTCCACGGGATGGCCTACGGTGCGGGAACCCTGCTGGCGGTGTGTTCGGACCTGCGCGTGGGCGGTCCCGGGACGAGCATCACCGTCACCGCGGCGAAGTACGGCGGCGCCAACCTCACGTGGGTGCTCGACCACCTGATCGGCGCGGGGCAGGCCCGCGACCTGCTGATGACCTCACGAACCGTGGCCGGTGAGGAGGCCTCCCGGATGGGACTCGTCTCCCGGTACGCGGCCGACGGCGACGTCCTCGGGTCCGCGCTCGAGGCGGCCGGTCAGATCGCCGCCCAACCGCCGGAATCGCTGCGCGAGATCAAGGCACTGCTGCTCGAGGGTCCGGGACGTGATCTGCGGAGCAGGTACGACCGGGAGAACGTCGTCTCGCGCACGACGCTGCGGCCGCGTCCGGTCGAGGAGATGTTCACCTCGTACTTCGGAAGTCGCGCACGGTGACCCGCACGACGCCACTTACCACCGCCGTCTCGACCGACGACGACATCTGGAGTCCCAGCTGGGACGACCCCTTCGAACCGACCGCGGACGGCGACGACGAGTTCGCGGAGTTGGCCGGCGCCCTGCGTTCGGTGCAGGAGGCCGTCACCCGCAGTCGCCCGAACCCGGACGAGGCGGGCCGCGCGGCGCGGGTGCTCCGGGACCTCGCGGCCCGGCTCGCCGAGTTCGAGGTCGGTGAGGACGAGCAGCTCGCCGGCCGGCGCTGGGACCTCCCGGGACGGGGACAGACCCTCACACCACCGCTGCATCTCGACGAGGTGACCGCGGACCGGGCATGCGGGCGCGTCACCGTCGGCAGATTCCACTCCGGGCGATACGCCATGAACGGCGGCGTGACACCGCTGATCTTCGACGAGATCCTCGCGCGGCTCGCCAACAGTTCCGGCAGACCCTGGGCCCGCACGGCGTACCTGCACGTCAACTACCGGGCGCCCGCGCCACTCGACGTCGAATTGCGGGTGGAGGCCGAGTTTGCCGGTCAGGACGGCCGCAAGCGGTTCATGCGCGGTGCGATGTATCACGGCGACGTTCTCGTCGCCGACGTCGACGGGCTCTGGATCGAACTGAAACCTGAACAGACACACAATGTCTCGCTGGCCGTGGGCCGCGAGGAGGAGGATTCATGAGTGGGTACTCGCTGCTGGACGGCGTCCGGATCCTCGAGGTCGCGCAGCTGGCGCCGTCGTCGCTCGGCGGGCATCTCGCCGATCTGGGCGCCGACGTGATCAAGATCGAATCCGGCCCGCTCGGGGATCCGGTGCGCGTCGGTGGCAGCCGAGCCGTCGGCGACGCGGACGGTCCGGCGTTCATGCACCTGCGGTGGAATCGCGGAAAGCGAAGCGTCGCAATCGATCTGCGCACCGCCGAGGGCAAGCAGGCGTTCCTCGACATCGCGCGATCGTGCGACGCGGTGATCGAAGGTATGCGCGGCGGATACCTCGACTGGCTCGGGATCGGGTACGAGGCCCTGCGACAGGCGAATCCGAAGATCGTGCTCTGCACGGTGTCAGGGATGGGCACCGACGGCCCGTACCGCGGGCTCGGCACCGGGGGCCCGGTGTTCGACGCGTACGCCGGGCTCCGCGAGGTGAGTACTCCCGCCGAGCCGCCGACAGAGGGCATGGCGGGATCGACGACGCCGCCGATCGCGATGTACGCGCTCGGCGCGTACGGGGCGATGGGGCTGCTCGCCGCGTTGCGCAAGGCGGGAGCCACCGGTGCCGGCTGCCACGTCGAGGTGGCGGGCATCGACGTCGCGGCCGCGTGGATGCCGGACGCGGTGGACGCGGAGTTGAACAGGGACCGTTCGATGCCGCGTCCGTCCTGGCTCCCGGACGGCCGTCTGCCCGATTGGCCGCGGCTCGAGGCCTACCGCACCAGCGACGGCGAGGCGATCCTGTTCGGGTCCCACGTGGAGAAGTTCTGGCACAACTTCCTGGTCGCGGTGGAGCGCGAGGACCTCATCGGAGTCGACCTCACCGGCACCGACGACGGTGCCCCCGCCCGCGCGGACCTGGTGTGGCGGGCGTTGACGGAGATCTTCGCGCGGCGCACCCGCGCCGAGTGGGTGCAGCTGTTCCTGGAACACGGCATCGCGGGAGGTCCGGTCAACGACGTGGCCGACATGCTCGCGGACCCGCACTTCCAGGCGCGGGAGAACACCTACCGGGTGGACTACCCGGGAGTCGGTGAGCTCGAGTTCGTGGTCAGCCCGGTGCGCGTCGCCGGGGAGAAGTTCGCGCCCGCGCTGCCGCCGGTCCTGGGTGCGGACACGACGGACGTGCTGCGGTCGGTGGCAGGGTACGACGACCGGCGGATCGCGGCGACGACCGACCCGGAGAGCTCTCGGCGCGAGGCCGCGTCCGCTGGCTGACCGCACACATTCCGAGGAAGCAACACCCACACGAAATATGTTGTGTGGGTGTTGCTTTCGTGTATCAGTCCTGTTCTGCACGGTGTCCGAAATTTCCGAATCGCACATTGCGTCTTGCGCCTACAACTGTTAGGTTTACGGCACACGAAGTGAGGGTGGTCACACCCGGTTGACGAGCACGAGGAGCACAGATGAATCTCGCGGACCTGACCCGGTTCTGGGGTAAGACACGTTCGCAGCAGCAGGCCATTGTGTTCGGGGACACGTCGCAGACCTGGGCCGAGGTCGACGCGATCACCGACGCGCTCGCCCGCGGTCTGGCGGCGCGTGGCGTCCGCAAGGGTGATCGGGTGGCGGTGATGATGCTCAATCGTCCCGAACTCGCGCACGTCATCCTGGCGACCCTCAAGCTCGGCGCGATCAGCGTCCCGCTCAACTTCCGGCTCACCGCGAAGGAGTTGGCGCCGATGGTGGTCGACTCCGCGCCGCGCGTCGTGGTCGTCGAGGACGGCTTCGCGTCGCTGCTCGAGGTCGCCGCCGAGCAGACCGAGTTCGAGACCTACGCGATCGGGGGCGACGCCCACCCGCCGTACGAGCGGCTGATCGACCCGGGGACCGCGCCCGTCGTCGCCATCGACGCGGACGACCCCGGCTTCATCTGCTACACCTCGGGGACCACCGGCGTCCAGAAGGGTGCCCTGATCACGCACCGCAACGCGATGACTCCCGGCATCTCGCAGTCCATCACGTTCGGTTTCTCCCACCGGGACCGGGTGCTGTGCTCTGCTCCGCTGGTGTATACCGGCTCCGTCCTGTCGATCTTCATGCAGCTCGTCGTCGTGCCCGGCGCGACGATGGTCCTGCTACGCGAGTACGACCCGGAGATCGCCCTCGACACCTTCGAGCGTGAGCAGATCACGGCCACCACGACCGTCCCGGTGATCTGGGAACGGATGACGATGCTGCCCGACTTCGGCGGCCGCAAGCTCGCAAAGTTCACGTTCGCCGGCACCGGTGGCGCGCCGGTCAGCCTGGACCTGCTCGACTTCTACCGCTCGCACGGCATCCCGCTCACCCAGTGCTACGGCCTGACCGAGGCGTCCGGCATGGTCTCGACCCTCGCCTACGAGGACGCCGTGTCGCGCCCCGGCTTCGCCGGACTGCCGCTGGTCGGTACCCACATCCGCATCGGCGATCCGGGAGTCGACACCCCCGCCGGGGAGGTCGGCGAGATCCTGGTCCGCGGCGAGCACGTGCTGCGGGAGTACTGGAACAAGCCCGAGGCCACCGCGGCGACCCTCGGCGACGGATGGCTGCGCACCGGCGACCTCGGCATGCAGGACGACGGCGGATTCCTCAAGATCGTCGATCGCAGCAAGGACATGCTGATCTCCGGCGGTCTCAACGTCTACCCCGCCGAGATCGAGAAGGCGCTGCACGGCATCGACGGCCTGGTCGATCTCGCCGTCATCGGGGTCAAGGACGATCGGTGGGGCGAGGTGCCGATGGTGGTGTTCCACAGCGAGCGTCCCGCCGCCGAGATCGTCGCCGACATCGCGGAGGTCGCCGGCGAGAACCTCGCGAAGTTCAAGCGCCCCAAGCACGCGGTCGCCCTCGGTGAACCGTTGCCGCGCACGTTCTCCGGCAAGCTCGCCAAACCGACTCTGCGCCAGCGATTCCCCGAGGCGCCGGCCGACGCACTCGCGGTCGACGGCACCGTCACGCCCGTCTAGGCGTCCCACCAGCTCGAGGCTTCATCTCCCCGCGGTTCCCCCCTCCCGAGAGGTATGCACATCGTGGCCCCCACGCGTGAAGTCAACATCTCCCAGCTCATCGACGCCGCACCGGTGTCGGCCCTGCAGAAGCGTGCCATCGCGCTGTGTCTGGCGCTCGCCGTCCTCGACGGCATGGACGCCCAGCTGATCGGATTCGCGATTCCCGCCCTGTCGGAGGACTGGGGCCTGTCCAAGGCCTCGTTCGGACTGCTGCTGGCGCTCAGCAGCGGCGCGATGGTCGTGGGCAGCCTGCTGTTCGGCCCCGTCGCCGACCGCTGGGGCCGGCGACGGGTGATCCTGCTGTGCACCGTGCTGTTCGCGGTGTTCACACTCGCGTCCGCGTTCGCGCCGTCGATGGGTGTGCTGATCGTGCTCCGCATCCTTGCCGGGATCGGGCTCGGCGGCGTCACCCCGAACCTGATCGCACTGACCAGTGAGTACAGTCCCGCACGCAGCCGCTCCACCCTGGTCACCATCGTCGTCGCGGGCATGTCTCTCGGCGGATTCCTCGGCGGACTTGCTGCCGCTCAACTGATTCCGGCGTACGGGTGGCAGTCGATCTTCGTGGCCGGTGGCGTCCTCCCGCTGATCGTGGCGGCGCTGGCGTGGGCCGGGCTGCCCGAGTCGGGCAAGTTCCTCGCGGCCCGGGGTGATCACGCCGGTGCCGCGAGGATCCTCTCGGCGATCTCCCCGCAGGCCGGCATCGACGGTTCGGTGACGTTCGCCGTGGACGCCGCACCGGCCACCAGATCGCCCATTCGAGCACTGTTCGCCCGGGGCCGGGCGCTGGACACGATCCTGCTGTGGGTGGTGTTCGTCATCAACTTCCTGGTGATCTATTTCCTGTTCGGGTGGATGCCGTCGCTGTTCAGCCAGGCCGGGCAGAGCGCGTCCCACGCGATCCTCGCCGCGGCGCTGTTCAACCTCGGCGGCATGGCGGGCGCGCTGTCCGTGGGGTGGATCACCGACCGGGTCGGCACCGCGTGGGCCCGGTCCCGGGGTTCGGACGCCGCCTACGCGGTGGTCATGGCGGGCTACAGCCTCGGGGCGCTGTTCATCGGCGCCGTCGCGATGCTGCTGGCCAATTCCACACTGCTGCTGATCACGATCTGCATCGTCGGGTTCGGGATCTCCGGCAGTTCGGCCGGCATCATCGCGATCGCCGCGTCGATCTATCCGGTGGCAGCCCGCTCGACCGGGATCGGCTGGGCCATGGGAGTCGGGCGCATCGGATCGATCGCCGGACCGACGCTGGGCGCCGCCCTGATCGCCGCCGGAATGGACGCCCGCACCATCTTCCTGCTCATGATCGTGCCGACCGCCATCGCCGTCCTCACCCTCGGGGTGTTGTTCATGCGGGAGCGTCTGCGCGGACGCACCGTCGTCGACGCCGTGCAGTCAGCGTCCGTCGCCGAGGCGCACTGAGCCCATGCGACCCGTCACGTCCCGGCATACCTCGTATTGCAGGCTGTGCGCTTCCTCGTGCGGGGTCCTGCTCGACGTCGAGGACGGGCGGATCGCGCGGGTGCTCGGCGACGCCCATCATCCGATCTCCGGTGGGTACACCTGCCCGAAGGGGCGCCGCGGCGGCGACCTCGTCCACGGTCCGGACCGGCTGACCACGTCGATGCGGTGCACCGCCGCCGGCGAGCACGAGCCGGTGCCGGTGGCCGCGGCCGTCACCGAGATCGCGGCCCGGTTGCGCACCATCGTGGACCGCCACGGACCGGACGCGGTCGCCCTGTTCATGGGAACGCAGCAGAACTTCGCCGCACTCACCCCGCCGATGGCCCGGGCCTGGTTCCGGGGCACCGGCTCACACAAGCTGTTCTCCACGATGACCATCGACCAGTCCGCGAAATGGGTGGTCGCCGAACGGATGGGAACCTACCTGGGCGGCAGACAGCGGTTCGAGGACGCGGATGTGTGGTTGCTGGCCGGCACCAACCCGGTCGTCTCCGGCAACGGCGGCGACGGGGACGGCGCGGTAGTGCAGAACCCGTCCGTCACCCTCCGGGCGGCACGGGAGCGGGGACTGCGCCTGATCGTCGTCGACCCGCGGCGCACCGAGACCGCTGCTCTCGCCGACATCCACCTGGCGCCCCGGCCCGGGACGGACGCCGTGCTGTTCGCCGGCCTCCTGCACGTCGTCCTCGCCGAGCACCTCCACGATCCCGACTTCTGCCGCCGGTACACCGCCGGCCTGGGCGGTCTCGTCGACGCGGTCACCGGCGTGACTCCCGCTGTCGTACAGCGGATCTGCGGCGTCCCCGCCGACCGGGTCCGCGACGCGGCACGGGTGTTCGCGGGCGGGAGCCGGGGGATGGCGACGAGCGGGACGGGGCTGTGCATGGGCCCGCACTCGAACCTCGCCGAGCACCTCGTCGCCGCCCTCAACGTGGTGTGCGGCCGATACCTGCGCGAGGGGGAGCGGGCCGACGACCGCGCCGTCCTGACCCGGCACCAGCCCGCGCGCGCGGAGGTCGCCCCGCCCACCCGCGCCTACGAGCGCGGCTTCCGCAGCCGTATCGGCGGGGTCCGCGCCATGCGCGGTGAGTTGCCGTCCGGCATCCTCGCCGACGAGATCCTCGCACCCGGCCCCGACCGGGTTCGCGCGCTGATCGTCTCCGGAGGCAACCCCGCGGCGGCACTGCCTGACCGCGATAAAGCATTGCGCGCGTTGCGATCCCTGGACCTCCTCGTGTGCGTCGACCCCCGCATGTCGGATACCGCGCGGCTCGCCGACTACGTGATCGCCCCGACGACGATGTACGAACGCGCCGACCACACCGCGATCATGGAGCCGTTCTTCCCACGCCCGTTCGCGCAGTTCACTCCCGCTGTCGTGGCGCCGCCGCCCGGCGTCGTCGACGACTGGCGGTTCTTCCTCGACCTCGCCGCCGCCTCGGGGCAGCCGGTCAAGTTCGCCGGCCGCATCCTCGATCCCGGCGCACCGCCGACGTCCGAGGAGTTGCTGGCGATGACGGCCGAGCGCGGACGCGTCCCGTTCACCGACCTGGTCGCCGCCCGGCACGGCCGGCTCGTCGGGGACAGTGGCGCCGTCGTGGGCCCGGCGACCGAGGAGGGAGCTAGGCACCGGCTGGCGTTGATGCCCGACGACGTGCGCGCCGAACTGCGTGCGGCGCTGACGGACACGGCTGTCACCGAACAGTTTCCGCTGCTGCTCACGGTGCGCCGGATTCGCGAGGCGGTGAACTCCACCGGCACCCGGGTTCCGGGACTCGTTCCGGGAGGCACCAACCCGGCGGGACTGCACCCGGACGACCTCGCCGGTCTCGGGATCGCCGACGGCCAGGTGGTGACGCTGCGTTCGGTGTCCGGGCGGCTGCGGGCGACCGTGCGGGCGGACGCCACTCTCGCCCGGGGCACCGTGTCGATGACGCACTGCTTCGGCAGTGTCGACCCGCGGAGCAAAGTCGGAGTGAACGTGAACGCGCTCACCGGAACCGGCGACGGGGTGCAGACGATCAACGCGATGCCCACCATGACCGCCGTTCCCGTCGCGGTCGAGCGGGCGGCCCCCGAGGAGGACGTGTGAAGACCGGCACCGAACCGATTTCCGGCCACCGCATCTGCCCACTGTGCGAGTCGACGTGCGGGCTGCTCGTCGAACTCGACGGCCGCGACATCGTGCGGGTCGCGCCCAACCCCGACGACGTGCTGAGCGCCGGGCACAGTTGCGCGAAAGGACTCGGACTCGGGCGCATCGAGGGCGACCCGGACCGAATCCGGACCCCGCTCCTGCGCACCGCGGACGGAGGATTCCGGGAGGCAGGCTGGGACGAGGCGTTCGCCGAGATCGAGCGCAGACTACCGGAATTCGTCATCGGTGATCCGGGCAGTTGCGCGATCTACCACGGGAATCCGGCCGCCCACCACCTGGACGCGACCTTCTACCTGGGCGAGCTGATCGGCGCGCTCGGTACCCGGAACATCTACTCGCCCGCCAGCGTCGACACCTGGCCGAAGAACCTCGCCCACATGCTGCTGTACGGCACCGGGCTGGGGATGAGCCTGCCCGACCTCGACCGCACCGACTACCTGCTGATCCTCGGTTCGAATCCGATGGTCTCCAACGGCAGCACCGTCACCGCGCCCGGCATGCACCACCGGTTGCAGGCGCTGCGCGACCGGGGCGGCACCCTCGTGGTGGTGGACCCGGTACGCACCCGGACCGCCGAGGTCGCGGACGTGCACGTGGCGATCCGCCCTGGCACCGACGCCCTGTTCCTGCTCGGGGTGCTGTCCGTCGTCGCGACCGAGGGGCTCGCCCGGCCCGACCGGGTGCCCGCGGTGGTGGACGGCCTGGACGACGCACTGGCGATGGCGGCCGAGTACACCCCCGGCGCCGTCGCCGACGTGTGCGGTATCGACGTCGACGTGATCCGCGACGTGGCACGCGGGTTTGCGGGTGCCCCTTCGGCGGTGGCGCATTCGCGGATCGGAACGTGCATGCAGGAGTTCGGCACCCTCGCGAACTGGCTCGTCGAGGTCCTCACGATCGTGACCGGGAACCTGGACCGGCCCGGGGGAGCGATGTTCGCGCTGCCGCCGAGCGGGGGTCAGAACACGTGGCCGGTGACCAGACCGCCGAAGCTGATGTTCGACCGGTGGCGTTCGCGGGTGCGCGGCCTGCCGGAGGCGATGGGGGAGTTACCCGCGGTGTGCTTCGCCGAGGAGATCCTCACGCCGGGGCCGGGCCGCACCCGGGCGTTGATCACCCTCGCCGGCAACCCCGCCCGCTCGCTGCCCAACAGCGGCGCGATCGAGGACGCGCTCGGAGCGCTCGAGTTCATGGTGTCGGTGGACTGCTATCTCAACGAGACCACCCGGCACGCGGACGTGATCCTGCCCCCGCCCCCGGTGGTCACCCGGGGCCACCACGACGTGACGCTGAACCACTTCCAGATTCGGAACGTCGCCCGCTACACCCCGCCGCTGCTGGACCTCGCGGACGGCGAACTCGCGGAATGGCAGATCCTGCTGCGGCTGGCCGCGATCGCCAGGGGAACCCCGGACCGTCCGGTCGCCGAGATGGACGACGAGGTGGCAGCCGTGGCGGCCCGGCGCGCCGCGGCACTCGTCGGCTGCGAGCCGGAACGGGCGCTGGGCAACACGACCGGCCGCAGCGGGCCCCAGCGCCTGCTGGACCTGCGGTTGCGCAGCGGACCTTACGGCGACCGTTTCGGACTGGATCCGGACGGCCTGACTCTCGCGCTGCTGGAGGACAACCCGGACGGCATCGACTACGGGCCGCTGCAACCGCGCATCCCCGAGGTGCTGCGCACGCCGAACGGCCGGGTCGACCTGATGCCGGAGATGATCACCGCGGACCTGCCGCGGCTGCGGGCGACCATGACGAGGGTGGCCCCGGATCTGCTGCTGATCAACCGGCGCCAGCGCCGGGGCATGAATTCGTGGCTGCACAATGCGCTGCCGCAGCCGGACGGCGGCCAGTGCGCGCTGCTGATCGGTCCGCACGACGCGGCCGAGCGCGGCCTCGTCGGCGGCGATCGCGTCACGGTGACGTCGAAGGTGACCACCGTGACCGCGGAGCTGCGGATCGACGACGCACTGCGTCCCGGCGTGGTGAGCATGCCGCACGGGTGGGGCCACGACGGGCCGGGACTGCGGACGTCCCGATCGGCATCGGTCCCGGGCAGCAACTACAACGCCCTGGTGGACGACACCACCGACCTCGAGGCGCTGACGGCGTCCCCGATCTTCAACGGCGTCCCGGTCACCGTGACGCGCACCAGCGAGGAGCATCCCTGATGGCGTACGTGGTCACCCAGAACTGTTGCAACGACGCGACCTGCGTCGCGGTCTGCCCCGTCGACTGCATCCACCCGACCCCCGCGGAGCGGGAGTACGCGCGCACCGAGATGCTGTACATCGATCCGGCCGCCTGCATCGATTGCGGCGCCTGTTCCGACGTCTGCCCTGTCGACGCGATCGTCCCCGGTGACGCAGTCGCACCCGACATCGACCGGTACCGCGACATCAATGCCGAGTACTTCCGGCGCAATCCGCGCACGGCCGCGCCGGGCGCGCACGTGCAACCGATTCCGCTCGCCGTCGCGACCGCCGGCGTCGACGACCCACCGGCGTTGCGGGTGGCGATCGTCGGATCCGGGCCGTCCGCGTTCTACGCCGCCGAGGAACTGCTGGCCCGCCGCGACATCGCCGCCGCGGTCACGATGTTCGAAAGACTGCCGCTCGCAGGCGGACTCGTGCGGTTCGGCGTCGCGCCGGACCACTGGCACACCAAGACGGTGGACCGGGTGTTCGACCGCACCGCGCGGCGGGACGGTTTCACGTTCCATCTCGGCGTCGAGGTCGGGCGGGACGTGACGCTCAACGAGGTGCTGGCCCACCATCACGCGGTGATCCACGCGTCCGGAGCGTCCGGGGACCGCCGTCTCGGCATCCCCGGTGAGGACCTGCCGGGCAGCCACGCCGCCCGGGAATTCGTGGCCTGGTACAACGGTCACCCCGAGCACGCCGACCGCGAGTTCGACCTGACCGCGCCGCGTGCGGTCGTGGTCGGCAACGGCAACGTGGCGCTCGACGTCGCCCGCATTCTGGTCAGCGACGTGGAGACCCTGCGCCGCACCGACATCGCCGATCACGCGCTCGACGCGCTCGGCCTCAGCCGGGTCGAGGAAGTGGTGGTGCTCGGCCGGCGGGGACCCGAACACGCGGCCTGCACGACACCGGAACTGCTGGCGCTCGGCTCGCTTCCCGGCATCGACGTCCTCGTCGAGGGCCCGGTGGCGGCGGGCCCGGACGCCCCGGCGAAGCTGAAGATCCTGGCGGAGTACTCCCGGCGGGAGCCGACACCGGGGAACAAGCGCATCGTGCTGCGCTTCGGCGCGACTCCCCGGGAGGTGCTCGGAACGGCCCGCACCGAGGCGCTGGTGGTGGCCGGCACCGACGGGGGCACCGTGGACCGGATCGAGTGCGGGATGGTTCTGCGGGCGGTCGGATACCGCGGGCTGCCCATCGCCGGTCTGCCGTTCGACGAGACCACCGGAACCGTCGCCAACGTCGCGGGCCGCGTCGTCGAAGCGGCCACCGGGCAGGCCGTCGCCGGGCACTACGTGGCGGGCTGGATCAAGCGGGGGGCGACCGGTGTGATCGGCACCAACCGCTACTGCGCCGCGGAGACCGTCGAGGCCCTCCTCGACGATCACCGCGCGGGCCTGCTCACCGACCCGACCGCGTCGGCGGCGGACCTGACAGCGCTGGTGCGGGCGCGGCGACCCGACTCGCTGGGCGGCGCGGACTGGCGCGCAATCGACCGCGTCGAGCGTGAGCGGGGGCGGGAGGAGGGCAGGCCCCGCATCAAGATCGTCGATGCCGGCGAGGCGGCCGTCGTCGCGGGTGCGGCCACCAGATGAGCCCGCCGGGGACGACGCACGTCCACACGTTCTGCCGGATCTGCGAGCCGGGGTGCGGTCTGCTCGCGGAGGTGCGTGACGACGAGGTCGTCCGGTTGCAGCCCGACGAGGAGCATCCGGTGCACCGGGGTTTCTCCTGCCACAAGGGCGTGCACTACCTCCAGGTGCATCGCGATCCGGACCGGCTCGACCGGCCGCTGAAGAGGACGAACCCGCGGAGCGAGACCCGTGGCGTCTTCGAACCGGTCGACTGGGATGCCGCGGCGCGCGAGATCGCCGACCGGCTCCGGGAGGTGCGGCGCGCGCACGGCCGTAACGCCCTCGCCGTATACCAGGGGAATCCGTCGGCGTTCAACGGCGCCTATTACGCGAACGCCGGCGCGATCGCCCGCGGCTTCGACACCCGGATGCGCTTCAGTGCCGGAACCCAGGACACGTCCGCGAAATACGCCGCCAGCGAGGCGATCTACGGCGCATCGATGGCCCATCCGATTCCCGACCTGCTGCACACGGACTACTTCCTGTGTCTCGGTAGCAATCCGCAGGTCTCGCACATGACGCTGATCCACATCTCGGATCCGATGGCGAAGATTCGCGCCGTGCGCCGGCGCGGCGGGACGGTGCTGTTCGTCAATCCGCGCCGCATCGAGTCGTCGTCGCCGGAGACCGGTGACGTCCTGCAGATCAAGCCGGACACCGACTTCTACTTTCTCGCCGGGATTCTGCACGAGATCGTCTTCCGGATCGGGTACGACCGGGCCCAGGTGGAGCGGCACGCGCGACGCGTCGACGAGTTGCTCGACTTCGTCCGGAGGTACCCGGTCGACCGGATCGCGGCGGTCACCGGAATCGACGCGGACGCGATCCGCCGGGTCGCGGACGACTTCTGTGCGGCGCCGAGCGCGAGCATCTACATGGCCACCGGCGTGAACCAGGGGCGTCAGGGCGCACTGGCCTACTGGATGCTCACGATGGTAAGCCTGTTCTCCGGCAACCTCGGCAGGCGCGGCGGAAACATCTACTCCCGCGGCGTCGCCGACTTGGTGCAGAACTCGAAACGCAAGCGGGAGGATCCGTTCTTCGAGGGCCCCTTCGGGGAAATGCGCACCGTGAGCGGTGATCTGCCCGCGGCACTGCTCCCAGATTTCATCGAGAACCCCGACGACCCGATTCGCGCGCTGATCGTGGTGTCGGGCAACCCGCTGCTGTCGGTCGGCGGCGACGACCGGCTGCGCCGCGCGTTCGAGCAACTCGACCTGCTCGTCACCGTCGATCTGTATCGCACGGTCACCGGAGAGATGGCGGACTACGTTCTGCCGGCGACGGATTGGCTGGAGCGGGAGGACGTCAACTTCCTGAACACGATGGGCGTCGCGATGGAACCCTACGTGCAGTACACACCGGCGGTCGTCCCGGCGAAGGGGGAGCGCCGCGACGACTGGTGGATCCTGTCCCGCATCCAGCAGGAGATGGGTGTCCCAACCCTGCTCGACGAGCCGGATCCCGATCCGTTCGCCGCGGTCGACGCGACGATGCGGGAGTCGGGTCTGAGTATCGAGGCGCTGAAGGCGATGCCCTGCCAGACCGCGGTGCTGCCGGAGGCCGTGCCCTCCGACGTGTTCGACATCGCGGTCCAGCACGAGGACGGCCTGATCGATTGCTGCCCGGAACTCTTCCGTCGTTCGTACCGGACGGCCGAGCGCATCTTCGAGGAACTGGCCGCGGAGCCCGCCGACCAGCTCAAGTTGATCACCCGTCGCACCAACTTCATGGTGAACAGCTGGCTGCACAACCTTCCGGTGTTCAAACAGGGTGTCCACCAGAGCAATCCGCTGTGGATGAACCCGGACGACGCGCGGTCGCGCGGCCTCGTCGAGGGCGACGACGTCACCGTGTGCAACCGTCACGGGGAGGTCGACGCGGTGCTGGTGTGCGACGACACCCTCCGTCAGGGCGTCGTGTCGATGACCCACGGCTGGGGTCAGGGCGCGGCCCGAGGGCTGGACGTCGCGCGGCGCAATCCGGGGGTGAACGTCAACCGGCTCGCGCCCACCGGCCGGGAGGGTTACGACCCGCTCAGCAACCAGTCGCAGCTCACCGGCATCGCGGTCGAGGTGCGCCTCCGGCACCCGTGAGTACTTGTTAACCCCCCGCGGTTAAGAAGTACTCACGGGTGGGGTTCCACCGAAACCTTGCCGGATTTAACAACAACCTTTAGATTTAGCGCTGTGATCGGCGCCACGGAGCATCCGTATGCACGAGGCAGTGTCACGGAGAACTTCGGGTTCGATCCCGCCGGTCGCGGCCGGGCACACAGGAGGAATTCCATGAGCGGAACCGTTATCGACGCACTCACGTACTGGGTGCGGACCGTCCCCGACCAGCCGGCGATCGACTTCGCCGGCGACGTGGTGACCTACCGCGAACTCGACACCTGGGCCGACGCCGTCGCTCACGACCTCGTGGCTCGCGGCGTCACACCGGGCGACCGGGTGAGTTTCGTCGGAGCCAACTCGCTCGAATGGTGCGTGGCCGCACTGGGCGCGATGAAGGTGGGCGCGATCGCGGCGCCGTTCAACCAGCGGATGCTCGCCGGCGAGCTGACCACCCTCGTCGAGGATTGCGAGCCGTCCGTCGTGTACTGCGACGGGGCGCTGCGCTCGCGCCTCGACGACGTGCACGCGGCGCGCAGCACGTTCGACATCATGGAGTTCGAGCGGGACGTGCGTCCCCTGCGCGGCGGCACGCATCCGCCGTTCCGCACACCGGTGACGGAGCAGTCCGCGCCCACCGCGATCGTGTTCACCAGCGGCACCACCGGCAAGCCGAAGGGTGTCGTGTTCACCCACGCCACGATCGCCGGCGAAATGCACGAATGGGCCCTGATGGAGCCGATCGAGCAGAACCGCTTCCGGCCACTGCTCGTGCTGCCGCTGTTCACCGCGGCAGGCATCATCTGGGGTATCTCCCGGACGGTGCTGCACGGCGGCACCTTGCTGCTGCAACCCGGGTTCGACCCCGAGGCCGCGCTGCGGGTGATGATCGACAGCCGTGCCACCACCCTGACCGGCCCGCCGATCCTGTTCGAGCAGATCTCCCGCGTGCCCGGTTTCGCGGACACCGACCTGAGCCACCTGACCACGGCCCACGTCGGTGGTGCCCGGGTGCCGTCGGCGCTGGTCGGCACGTGGCTGGCCCGGGGCGTCCAGCTGCGGCAGATCTACGGGCAGACCGAGATCGGCGGCTCGGCTACCGCGATGCCGCGGGACGAGGCGGCCGAGCATCCCGACAAGTGCGGGTGGGGTGGCATCTTCACCAAGATCCGGGTCGTCGACGCCGACGGAAAGGACTGCGCCCCGGACCAGGTGGGGCAGATTCTGCTGCGGGGCCCGGGCATGATGCCGGGATACTGGCGCAACGAGGACGCCACCCGATCCACGCTGATCGACGGCTGGCTGCACACCGGTGATCTCGGAAAGCTCGACGACAACGGCTACCTCACGTTCGTGGACCGGCTCAAGGACATGATCATCTCCGGTGGTCTCAACATCTCGCCCGCGGAGATCGAGCAGGTGATCAACCGGCTGCCCGGGGTCGAGGAGGTCGCGGTGATCAGCGTGCCCGACGAGAAGTTCGGTGAGACTCCGGCCGCGATCGTGAAGAAGGTCGCGGGGGTCACCGAAGCGGACGTCGTCGAGTACTGCAACCAGAACCTCGCCGACTACAAGGTGCCGCGGTACGTGGTGTTCGTCGACGGCGGCTTGCCCCGGATGGCCAGCGGCAAGATCTCCAAACGGGACCTGCGGGAAACGTACTCGGATGTGCCGCAGACCTATCCGAAGGTCCGGTGACGACGGTGACGGCAGTGACGCAGCAGCGAGTGGCGGTCGTGACGGGCGGAGGCCGCGGGATCGGGGCCGCGATCTCCCGGCGGCTGGCTGCCGACGGGTTCGCGGTCGCGGTCAACTACTCGTCCAGCGCGGCGGACGCGCAGGACGTGGTGGACAAGATCGTCGCCGGCGGTGGCCGGGCCGCGGCGATTCGAGCGGACGTGTCCGACGCGGCGCAGGCGGAGAAACTGATCGCCTCGGCCACGGCCGAGCTCGGGGCACCGACCGTGCTGGTGAACAACGCGGGAATGAACATCGCGGGCGCGGCCCGCAAGCAGTCGCCGGGCGACTGGGACCGGGTGATCGGCGTCAACCTCAGCGGCGCCTTCTACACCACCCACGCCGCGCTGCCCGCCATGTACGACAGCGGCTGGGGCCGCGTCGTGTTCGTCAGCAGCCCGTCCGGCGGGCGACGGCCGTCGCCGGGCATGAGCGCCTACTCCGCCGCGAAGGCGGGGCTGGTGGGCATGACCCGGTCGATGGCGCTCGAGGTGGCGCGCCGCGGCATCACGGTCAACACGGTGATGCCGGGATTCGTGGAGACCGACATCATCGCCTCCGGCGGCGAGAACGCGGTGGAGACCCTCGCCGCCCACTGGCCGCGGATCCCGGCCGAGTCGATCGCGTCGACGGTGTCCTTCCTCGTCAGCGAGGACGGCGGGCACGTGTCCGGGGAAGAGGTCGGCGTCTGGCTCGGTGGACCCGTCGGCATCTAGCGGCGCCTTCGGCGCTCGTGCGCACTTTTGGTAGTCACTGCTACCAAAAGTGCGCACGGGTGCGTCAGCGCCCGACGGCGTCGGCCTCGGCGCGGTAGTTGCCGGGCCACGCCTTCCCGAGGGTCAGGCCGCCGTCGACGACGAGGTTCTGCCCGGTCACGAACGTTGCGTCGTCGGACACCAGGTAGGTGACGGCGCCCGCGATGTCCTGGCCCTCGCCGGCGCGGGGAATCGGCTGGAACGACGCGAGCCCCCGGCGCACGCTGTCGACGCTGGCGTCCAGGGCATCGCCGTCCAGGCCGGCTCCGTGGCCGACGATCCGGGTGGCGACGCCACCCGGGGTGACGGCGTTCACCCGGATGTGGAACTCCGCGAGTTCGCGTGCGGCACTGCGGGTCAGCTGCAGCACGGCGGCCTTCGCGGCACCGTAGGGGTGCGGGCCGAAGCCGGTGCGCACCCCGGCCACCGACGACACGTTGACGATGGCGCCGAAACCCTGCTCGCGCATCACACGGGCGGCGTGCTTGGTGCCGAGGAAGGCGCTGCGCGCCAGCATTGCGAACGAGGAGTCCCACTCGTCGACGGTGGTGTCGGTGACGTACGTCCAGGCGCCGACCCGACCTGCGTTGTTGACCATGGCGTCCAGTCGCCCGAAGCGCTCGGTCGCGGTGCGGATCGCAGCCGCGACGTCCTCCTCGCGAGTGACGTCGGTGTGCAGGTAGACGCCGTGCTCGCCGAGGTCGTCCGCGACCGCCTCGCCGCGCTCGTCGTCGATGTCCGTGACTACCACCCGCGCGCCCCGCTCCGCGAGGAGTGCGCAGGTCGCAGCCCCGATTCCGCTCGCGCCACCGGTCACGACCGCTACCTTGCCGTGCAGTTCCGTCATCGTTTCGAGTCCTTCCTCGCCGTTCGTCCGTACTGTGATCTTGAGGTATTAACCTAAAGGTATTAGCTTGAGATGTCGACGGTCGGAAATGCGAAGCGGAGCCGTCGGAACCAGACGAGGGGAAGGCCCCGAATGTCCGAACTGATATCGACCGAGCGGCCGCGGCCGGGCGTTCTGCTGATCCGCCTGAACCGCCCGGATGCCCTGAATGCGATGAACGCCCCACTCGTCGAGGCGCTGCACGCGGTGCTCGCCGACGTCCGCCACGACTCCGAGACCCGCGCGATCGTGCTGACAGGGAACGGGCGGGCGTTCTGCGCGGGAATCGACCTGCGCGGCTACGGCACCCCGCCCGGTGCGACCGAGGGTGAGGGCCGGGCGCAGGCGGGCATGCGTGTACAGCAGCACATCGCCTCGCTCGTCGAGGCGTTCCGCGGCGCGAGGCCGCCGGTGGTCGCCGCGATCAACGGCGCCGCCGCGGGCGGTGGGATGGCGTTGGCACTGATGGCCGACGTCCGGATCATGGCTGACACCGCCGCGCTGCATGCGTCGTTCATCAACCGCGGACAGTCGAGCTGCGACATCGGCGTCAGCTGGTTGCTGCCCCGGATGATCGGATTCTCCAGGGCGGCGGAAATTCTCCTCACCGGCCGCCCCGTCGACGCCGCTGAATGCGAGCGCGTCGGCATCGTGTCGTCGGTCGAACCGGCGGAACGGCTGCTCGATTCGGCGCTGGACACCGCCGAGAACATCGCGCGCAACAGCCCGTTCGGCGTGTGGATGACCAAGGAAGTGATGTGGTCCAACCTCGAGGTCCCGAGCCTGCGCGCCGCGATCGACCTGGAGAACCGGACCCAGATCCTCGCCGCCATGACCAAGGACCACCGCGAAGCCGTGTACTCGTTTCTCGAGAAGCGCCCGCCGGTCTATCAGAACCACTGAAGGACGACAGTTGTGACGAGACACGAGGACGGGGGTCGACGGTGAAGGTCGGTATCGCCGCGGGATATTGGGGCTCCGGTCCGCCGCGTAACGTCGAGCGCATGCTCGCCGAAGCCGAAGCGCTCGGCGTGGACAGCTTCTGGACGGCAGAGACCTACGGGTCGGACGCGCTGACTCCCCTCGCCTGGTGGGGATCGCGCACCTCCACTATCAAGCTCGGGACGTCGGTGTGTCAGATGTCGGCCCGGACGCCGACCGCGCTGGCGATGGCGGCGCAGACGGTCGACCACCTCAGCGGGGGCCGGGTGATCGTCGGTATCGGTGCATCGGGCCCGCAGGTGGTCGAGGGCTGGTACGGGCAACCGTATCCCCGTCCGCTCGAGCGGACCCGCGAATACGTCGAGATCATGCGCGCGGTGTGGGCGCGGGAGAAGCCCGTGACCTACCAGGGGCGGCACTACCAGCTCCCGCTGGACGGTGGCAGTGGTCTCGGAAAGCCGTTGAAGTCGATCGTTCACCCACTGCGCGAGGACATCCCGGTCTATCTCGGGGCCGAGGGACCGAAGAACGTCGCGCTCGCCGCGGAGATCGCGGACGGCTGGACCCCGCTGTGGTTCTCGCCGAAGAGCGACGAATTCTACCGCGCCGCCCTGGCCGAGGGGTTCGGCCGGGACGGGGCACGCCGGACGCCGTCGGATTTCGAGATCGCCAACGTGTGCTGGCTGATCGAGAACGACGACGTGGAGAAGGCGGCGGCCAAGATCAAACCCGTCGTCGCGTTGTACGCCGGTGGCATGGGCGCGAAGGGCGCCAATTTCCACAACGACGTCTTCACCCGCATGGGCTGGGCCGACGCCTGCGCCGAGATCCAGGATCTGTATCTGCGCGGTCGGCCCGATCTCGCCGCGCAGGCCGTTCCCACCGAGATGGTCGAGGACGTCGCGCTGATCGGCCCGGCCGACAAGATCTGTGAGGACATCGTGAACCGCTGGAAACCCACCTGCCTGACGACCCTGATCCTCGGCGGCTGGCCCAGGCCAGAGAACCGGGAACGCATCCTCGAGGCGGTGATGTCATGACACTCGATCCGCGCACCCCGATCCTCGTCGGGGGAGGGCAGGTCAACGAGCGGAGCGGGGGAGTGGAACCCGTCGATCTCATCGTCGCGGCGGCCCGTGCGGCCGCCGCCGAGGCGGGATCGTCCCGGCTGCTCGAACTCGTCGACTCGGTCCGGTTGATCGGCATGCTGTCGTGGCGGTACCGCGACCCGGGCGCGCTGGTCGGCGAACGCATCGGCGCGACCGTCCGGCACACCGGATACACCGGCAGCGGCGGCAGCGGCCCCCAGGTTCTCGTCAACCAGGCCGCCGAGGATATTGCGGCGGGCCGGGCCGACGTGGTCCTGGTGGGCGGCGCCGAGTCGTGGCGGACCCGAATGAAGTTGCGGTCTCAGGGCATTCGACCGGAGTGGACGGTGCAGGACGAGTCGGTTGCGCCCGCGGAGATCCTCGTTCCCGAGGTTCCGATGGTCTTCGACGGTCAGTCCAGGATCGGCCTCGACCGGCCGGCATACGTGTACCCCCTCTTCGAACAGGCGCTGCGGATCTCGTCGGGACTGTCGGTGGACGATCATCGCTGCGCGATCGGCGACCTCTGGTCGGGATTCAGCAAGGTGGCGTCGACGAACCCGCACGCCTGGTCCCGTCGTGAATACACGGCCGAGGAGATCGTCACGCCGTCCGAGGACAATCGGTGGATCAGCCGGCCCTACACCAAGCTGTTGAACTCCAACAACATGGTGGAGCAGGGCGCGGCCCTGCTGCTCTGCTCGGTCGAGGTCGCCACCCGCCTCGGGATCTCCCGCGACACCTGGGTCTTCCCGCACGCGGGCACCGAGGCCCACGACACGTACGACATCTCCGAGCGGGAGTCGCTCGACCGGTCGCCGGCCATCCGGGTGGCCGGGGCGCGCGCCCTGGAACTGTCGGGAATCGGGCGGGACGACGTCGCGCACGTGGACGTGTATTCGTGCTTCCCGTCGGCCGTCCAGGTCGCCGCGGCCGAGTTGGGACTGCCCCTCGACGATCCCGGGCGGCCGCTGACGCTCACCGGCGGCCTCACGTTCGCCGGTGGTCCGTGGAACAACTACAGCACGCACGCGATCGCCACGCTGGCGACCCGGCTGCGCGAGGCGCCGGGAACGTACGGTCTGATCACCGCGAACGGTGGCTATCTGACGAAGCACGCGTTCGGTGTCTACCGGACGGAGCCGCCGCGCGACGGTTTCCGGCGTCAGGACGTCCAGTCCGACGTCGACGCGTATCCGACCACGCGGGCGCTGACGAGCTACGAGGGGTCAGGCTCGATCGAGTCCTGGACGGTGGTGCACGGACGCGACGGAGCCCCGGAGCGCGGCTTCGTCGCGGTGCGGACCGAGGCCGGCGAACGCACGCTGGCCGCGACGACGGACGCGGACGCACTGACCCGGTTGATCGACGTCGACGTCGCCCGGGAGACGGCGGCCGTCGCGGACGACGGCACGTTCCGGTTCGCCGACGATTGACTCCGGTTTACCTAAAGGCATAAGGTATTGGCAACGAGGCCGTCCGCCGTGAGGTGTGAGGCTCTCACGGAGAAAAGGAGTTTCGAATGTCTGTCGAAGACTTCCGCGACCTGTACGAGCGACACGTCGGATACGTGGTGTCCGGCGACATGAAGGCCGCTCTCGCCGACATGGTTCAGGCGAATCTGCCCGCCGTGTTCGACGGTGTCACCGTTCCCCGCGGCGACGTCGACGGGTTCGAGATCAAGGACGTCCGGGCCGACGGCGACCGCCGCATCGGCGAGACCGTATACAGCACGCCGAAGGGGACCATCGGCCTGCGCTCGATCTGGGAGCGGCACGACGGCCGCTGGCAGGCCGCGGCGCTCGAGAACTTCCCCGCGGACGGAGGGCGGCAGGCATGACGGACGAACCGTGGGGACCGTCCGCCGACGGCCTCGACCAGCCCTACTGGGACGGGCTCACCCGAGGTGAGCTGCGTCTTCAACGATGCGGCACGTGCAAGACCTGGATCTGGGGACCCCAGTGGGTGTGCGGATCCTGCCACACCCTCGACCCGAACTGGGAGTCCGTGACACCCGCCGGAACCGTGTACAGCTGGTCCCGCAGCTGGTACCCGTTCATCACCGAATTGGCCGACCGGGTCCCGTACGTGACGGTTCTCGTGGAACTTCCCGAGGCAGGTAACCGCCGGGTACTCGGAATCCTGACCGGCGACGACACCGACGCCATCCGCATCGGCGACCCGGTCGTCGGGCACATCGAACACGACGAAGGCGCGACCTGGCCGCTGCTGCGCTGGCGTCGATCCACAGAAGGAGCGCAGGCATGAGTGCACTCACCATGCGCGGGGCGGCCGCCGTCGTCGGCGTGTCCGAACTCCACTACCGCCGCGGCGAGGCCCCGGCGGGTGAACTGAGGCTGACCCTCGAGGCGATCCTCGCCGCGTGCTCGGACGCCGGCATCTCGCCGCGCGAGCTCGACGGGTTCGTGTCGTATGCGGGCGGCGGGCACGACGGCGCGGTCATCGGCGGCGCACTGGGCGTCGACGACGTCCGGTGGTCGAACATGATGTGGGGCGGTGGCGGCGGGACGGTGGCTGCCGCGATCAACAATGCCGCCGTCGCGATCGCCGCGGGGCAGGCCGAGTGCGTCGTCGTCTACCGCGCCATGGCACAGGCGGACACCGGACGACTCGGATACGCGAAATACCACTACGGGCCGCACTTCCTCGCGCACGGTGTCGGGTCGCCGGCCCAGGTCTGCGCACTGCGGACGCAGCGACTGCTCGAACACGACGGCGTCCCGCGGGAAACCATGCGAGCCCTCGTGCTCGCGGCGTACCGGCACGCCCAGAACAACCCGACCGCACAGGGCTACGGCCAGCCGCTCGACGAGGCGACATACGAGTCGTCCCGCCTGATCACGGAACCGTTCCACCTGTACGACTGCTCCCGGGAGAGCGACGGCGCCGTCGCGCTGGTGCTGGTCTCCGCCGAGCGTGCGAAGTCGCTGCGACCGGATCCCGCGTACGTCCTCGCCGGCGCCCAGGGCGCACCGGGCGGCTACTCCTCGCTCATCGACAACGACGAGCAGTACGCCACCGCGGGTTTCGCGGGTGCCGCGGGACGCCCCGGCGTCGCGGACCGCCTCTGGGCCGCAGCGGGTCTCGGTCCGGACGACGTCGACGTCGTCCAGGTGTACGAGAACTTCAGCGGACCTGCCGTCGCCGCGCTCATCGACCACGGTCTCGCGCCGTCCGGTCCCGCGGCGGGCGACGTCCTCACCGTCGACAACCTGACGGCGGGCGTGGGGAAGCTTCCGGTGAACACGAGTGGCGGCAACATCGCCGACTCCTTCGTCAACGGAATGGGGCTCGCGGTCGAGGCGGTGCGGCAGATCCGCGGCACGTCGACCAATCCGGTGGCGCACGCCAAGACGTCGCTGTTCATCGGCGGTCCGATGGCACCGCTCGTCAGTTCGACGCTCTTCGCCCACGAAGACGTGCTGTAGCACCACCGACTCTGTGAAAAGGACCGACATGGACAACATGACTGTGGACCGCGACGCCCTGTTCCTCGGTGGCCGCTGGGTCGCCCCGGCGGAGGGCGGCACGGTCGACGTCGTCGAAGCTGCGACGGAGAAGGTGCTCGGACGGGCGGCGGTCGCGTCGTCCGCCGACATCGATGTCGCCGTCGCCGCGGCGCGCGACGCGCTCCGCGGTCCGTGGGGGCAGCTCGACAACCGCGCTCGCGCAGACCTTCTCGACGCCTTCGCGTCCGCACTGAAGAAGCGCGGCCGCGACACCGCGACATTGGTGAGCCGCGAGAACGGCATGCCGATCTCGCTCTCCGCGGGAGTCAACGGCTTCGGGCCCGCCGCCATGATCCGGTACTACGCCGCGCTCGTCCGCGAGGCGGCGTCCGAGGACGTCCGCCCCAGCGCCTTCGGCGGTCGCACGGTGGTCCGCCGGGAGCCGGTGGGCGTCGTCGCGGGCATCACGCCGTGGAACTACCCGCAGCCCCTCGCGGCGATGAAGATCGCGCCCGCTCTGGCGGCGGGGTGCACCGTAATTCTCAAGGCTGCCCCCGAAACCGCACTCGACGCGTTCGCGTTCGCGGACGCGGCAGAGGAGGCGGGGCTGCCGGCCGGTGTCCTGAACATCGTGCCCGCGGATCGCGAGGCGAGCGCGTACCTCGTGCAGCACCCCGGGGTCGACAAGGTCGCGTTCACCGGTTCGACCGCGGCGGGACGAGCCATCGGCGAGGTCTGTGGCCGGCTCCTGCGCCCCGTCACGCTCGAACTCGGCGGCAAATCCGCTGCGATCGTGGCAGCCGACGCCGACCTGTCCGTCTTCGCCGCGAACCTCGCGGAGGTGTCGCTGGTGAACAACGGTCAGACCTGCCATGCGAGCACCCGGATCCTCGCGCCCCGTGCCCGGTACGACGAGGTCGTGGAGGCGGTCACGGAGACCGTCCGCGGACTGGTGGTCGGGGATCCACTCGACAAGGCCACCGCGATCGGGCCGTTGGTCAGCGCCGCCCAGCGTGAGCGCGTGCTCGGGTACATCGAGGACGGGCGCAGCGCGGGTTACCGCACCACCACGGGCGGCCGCGTGCCGGGTTCGCAACCGCTCGGCTGGTTCGTCGAGCCGACGGTGTTCGTGGACGTCGACAACTCCGCCCGCATCGCGCAGGAGGAGATCTTCGGACCCGTTCTGACGATCACCCCGTACACGGACGAGGACGAGGCCGTCGCGATCGCCAACGACTCCGAATACGGGTTGGGCGGCACGGTCTGGACCGCGGACGAGGATCGCGGTCTCGCCCTGGCGGCCCGCATCCACAGCGGAACCGTTGGTGTCAATCACTACGCGCTGGACCTCGACGCGCCGTTCGGTGGCGTCAAGTCCTCCGGACTCGGACGCGAACTCGGGCCGGAAGGCCTGAACCCGTATTTCGCGACCAAGTCCGTCTACTTCGGAACACGCTGACTAAAAACGCTTTTCATTCACCATAAGATCTGATCGAACGGAGCAGGCGATGACGCTACCGCTGACCGGTGTCCGCGTACTGGACCTCACCGACGGCCTCGGTGAGTCGTGTGGCCGGTATCTCGCCGACCTCGGCGCGCAGGTGACGAAGGTGGAAGGTCCGGGAGGCGCCCGCTCACGCCGCGCCGAGCCCGTGGTGGACGGTGTCAGCATCCCGTTCGCGCTGCGCAACGCGAACAAGCGGGGGATCGTCGTGGACCTCGACGATCCCGCAGGCCGGGACCGGCTGCGGCAACTCGCCGCGGAATCCGACATCCTGGTGGAATCGCACGCGCCGGGACTGCTGAGTGAACGGGGGGTGGGCACGGCCGAACTCTCCGCTCTCGCACCGGCACTGGTGTGCGTGTCGGTCACTCCGTTCGGGCAGACCGGACCGTACCGGGACTGGGTGGCCACGGAGCAGGTGCTCTACGCGCTGAGCGGCGTGCTGTCCCGCTCCGGCGCCCCCGGAGCCGAACCGCTGCTTCCGCCCGCCGGTCTGGTGGAGGAGACCGTCGGGATGCACGCCGCCTGGTCGGCGTTGCTCGCGTATTACGACCGTCTCCGCACCGGTCGCGGTCAAGTCGTCGATCTGTCCGCGTTCGAAGCGCTCGTCCACGGCTTCGACCCCGGTTTCGGGACGCAGGGTTCCGCCGCCGCGGGGCGCTCCGACGACTTCCCCCGGGGGCGGCCGGACGCGTCGAACTTCTACCCGGTGTTCCCCTGCGCCGACGGACACGTGCGGATCTGCCTGCTGGCCAAGCGGCAGTGGCGGGGCATGTTCGAATGGCTCGGCGAGCCGGCAGAATTCGCCGACCCGAAGTACGACACGATTCCGGCCCGGTTCGCGGCCGCCGGAACCCTGCACCCTCTCATCGAGGCGCTCTTCGCCACCCGCACCCGCGACCAGCTGGTCGCCGAGGGGGCGGCCAGGGGAGTGCCGGTCGGCGGTGTTCTCTCACTCGGGGAAGTCCTGACGACCGAGCACTTCGACGTGTCCGGTGCCCTCGCGGACGTGGAGATCGCCACCGGGGTGCAGGCGCGGGTTCCGACGGGATACGTGTCGATCGACGGCGCACGCGCCGGGATCCGGACCCCGGCGCCCGAGGTCGGGGAGCATGACACCGTGCCCGCGGCGACACGGGAGAACCTCACTCGTGCGGGGTTCGGCAACCGGCAGCCGGACAGCCGTCCCCTCGACGGCCTCCGGGTCCTCGACCTGGGCGTGATCGTCTTCGGCGCCGAACTCAGCCGTCAATTCGCCGACTACGGCGCCGACGTCATCAAGGTCGAGAACGCCAAGTTCCCCGACGGGCTCCGCCAGTCGAAGCGTGGTGCGGCGCTGGCCGCGTCCGTCGCCTGGGGCCACCGCAACAAGCGCAGCCTGGGCCTGGACGTGCGCAGCCCGGAAGGCCGGGACGTGTTCCGTCGCCTCGTCGTCGAGGCCGATGTGGTCCTGGCCAATTTCAAGCCCGGCACACTCGCGTCGATGGGCCTCTCCTACGACGAACTCGCCGTGCTCAATCCCCGCATCATCGTGTCCGAGAGCAGCGCATTCGGCAGCACCGGTCCGTGGAACACGCGACTCGGATACGGCCCGTTGGTGCGTGCGGCGTGCGGGGTGTCGGCGCTGTGGCGGTACCCCGAGCACGACGACCTGCTCTGCGACGGTTCCACCGTCTACCCCGATCACATCGCGGCCCACGTCACGGCAATCGCAGTGCTCGCAGCACTGATTCAGCGCACGCACACGGGTCGAGGAGCGGCACTCGAAGTGGCACAGGCGGATACCGCGCTCGTCCAACTCGGTGCTCAGCTCGTCACGGAATCGCTGCGACCGGGCACCGTTTCCGCACCCGGCAACTCCGACCCCTTCGCGGCACCTGCCGGAGTGTTCGCCTGCGCCGGCGACGACGAATGGTGCGTCGTGTCGGTCCGGGACGACGACGACTGGACCCGGCTGTGCGCCGTGCTCGGACGGCCCGAACTGGCGGACGTTCCGGCATTCCGCACGCGAGCCGAGCGGATCCGGAATCGCGCCGACGTCGACGACGTGCTGGACGGGTGGCTGCGGACGCAGACTCCCGCACAGGCGGTCGCGGCGTTGCAGGCGGCCGGAGTGCCGGCCGGCATGATGCTCCGCCTTCCCGAACTGCTCACAGATCCGCACCTGGCGGCCCGCGAGGCCTACACGCTCACGCATCACGACCTGCTGCCCAAGGCACTGCCCACAGCAGCCCGCGTCGCGCGCTACTCGGGCATCACCGATCCGCCGCTGCGGCAGGCCCCGATCGCGGGGCAGCACAGCCGGGAGATCTGCGAAGACGTGCTGCGCATGACGGCCGCAGAAGTGGATCGTCTGGTTGCGGAGGGAATCCTGCAACCGCCCGCCGTGGAACCGGCACCGGTCGCCGAGACCGCCGCCGCGCTTCGTTGACGCGAACGGTTCAGGGCAGGAGCGGTTCAGGGCAGGAGCGGTTTCAGGGCGGGGCGCCACGGGATGGCAGGCGGGAGCCACGGCCGTCTTGAACGACGACGTTGGACACGTACGGACCGGGTGGTAGCTGAGAGTCGTGCAGTTGCACGACGAGATCGGATCGCGAACTGACGGTGGCGTACTCGACTCCCGGGCGGGTCATCCCGCCCTGCCCGGTCTCCGTGACGAACGCGGAACCCGCCGTCGGTCGTCGACTGCCGGAATCACATTTCCGACAGCATCTTTCGCCCGGGAATGCTCGGCGAGAAAATTCAGCATTCCGTAGGCTCTGATGCCGTTCGTGGCGGGAGCGATCCCGATCATCGTGCCGACGGTCGAGTCTCCACCGAGCCGGTTTATGTAATAGAGCGGCACGAGTCCGCCCTGGGAGTGTCCGATGAGGTCGACCCGGTCCGCACCGGTGGCGGCGAGGACCGTCTCGACGAAATCGCCGACCTGTTGCGCGGACACGCGCATGTCACCCGTCTGGTGGACCGGGCCGCCGTCGGGGCCGCCGTAGTCCAGGCCGAAGACGCAGTAGCCGTCGGATTTCAGCTGCGGCGAGTACATCGACCAGTTGGCATAGCTGTTCTCGAACGTTCCGTTGACGAGGACGACGGGTCGCGGATGAGCGGCGTCCGGCCTGCACGAGAAATCGTTCATGCCCTGCGGAATCGCGTCGGGGTGCTCGATGGAATAGGCCCACGCGGCGGGCCACCCCGTTTGTGGCGGCGCCACGGGAGCCTCGTCCGGGGCGGCGCCGGCCACCGCCGGAGTGGCCAGGACCGCCAGGACTCCGAGAACTGCCACCGTGCGTGAGCGTGCACCCATCGCGTCCGGTTCCTCTACCGCAGAGCGAGCATTTTACCTAAACAGTGTAGTTTCTGTCCGGGTGTGCGTGGGTGGGAACGAACAAAAGGGGTGCGGCGAACAGATCTTCGCCGCACCCCTCTCGAGTCGGAATCGTTCAGGCCTTCATCAGGTCTCGGTGAATGATTTCCTTCATGATCTCGTTGGTGCCGCCGTAGATGCGCTGGATTCGTGCGTCGATGTACGCCTTGGCGACGGGATACTCCATCATGTAGCCGTAGCCGCCGTGGAACTGCACGCCGGCATCGATCACCCGACCCTGGAGTTCCGTTGCCCAGAGTTTGGCCTTGGCGGCGTCCACGGCGGTGAGGGTGCCCGCGTTGTGCTCACGCACGCACCGGTCGATGTAGGCACGGGACACCTCGACGGCCGTCTGCAGTTCGGCGAGGGTGAAGCCGAGGCCCTGGAACTCGCCGACCCGTTTGCCGAAGGCCGTGCGTTCCTTGACGTAGTCGAGCGTCCATCCGAGTACGGCCTCGGCGGACACCTGCGCGGCGATGCCGATGCCGAGTCGTTCGAGGGGAAGGCTCTGCATCAAGTACGCGAAGCCCGAACCGAGCTCGCCGAGCAGGTTCTCCTTCGGGACGCGGACGTCCTCGAAGAACAACTCGGCCGTGTCCTGCGCGTGCAGACCGAGCTTGTCGAGTTTGCGGCCCCGGGCGAATCCCGGCGTCCCGTCCTCGACGACGAAGAGACTGAAGCCGCGGGAGCCGGCCGACGGATCGGTCTTCGCGAACACGATCACCAGGTCGGCGAGGATTCCGCTGGTGATGAAGGTCTTCGACCCGTTGATCACCCAGGTGTCGCCGTCGGCGACGGCGGTGGTCTGGATGGCGCGCAGATCGCTGCCCGCGGCGGGCTCGCTCATCGCGATCGCGCCGATGGTCTCGCCGGTGACGAATCCCGGCAGCCACCGCCGGCGCTGATCGTCGTCGGCGTGCCGGAGCAGGTAGTTCAGGACGATGTCGTCGTTGGTGGAGAACCCGGACTGCAGGGCCGAGGCACCGACGCGGGCGATCTCCTGCTGGATCACGAAACGGAAGCGGTAGTCGAGTTCGCCGGGCCCGCCGTACGCCTCCGGCACGGGCAGTCCGAGCAGACCCTGGCGACCCGCTGCCAGCCAGGTCTCGCGATCGATCAGGCGATCCGCATCCCATTTCTCGAGTTGGGGCACCACGTGCTTGTCGACGAACCCCCGCACGGATTCGCGGAACAGTTCGTGGTCCCGGTCGAACAGATCGCTCTGCATGTCTTCCTCCTGGTGCGGGGGCCCCGCACTACGTGTGTTGTCAGTTCGTTGCCAGCAGTTTCTGCGTTTCACGACGGAACACCTGGTTGGCGACCTCGTTCTGGCCCAGCACCATCCGGCCCGCGTTGGCGCTCGTCATTCCGTGCTGGGAGTCCCTCAGGAGCGGGAAGTCCTCGGCATGCAGAACTGCGAGGAGAATCTCCCAGTTCTTGTTCCACAGACGGGTCCACTTCTCCTCGGTCATCTCGGTGTCCGCGACCGGCGGCACGATCAGGCGCATCTCCATGCGGCAGCGCTGCGGATCGGTGGGGTGCGGCCGGAAGGTGAGGAGCTGGAAGTGATCCGGCTGGCGCAGCAGGGTGCTGTTGGGGAGCAGGAAGTGAGTTTCCGTGATGTCCTTGGCCAGGCTCCGGTCGCCGGGATCCTCTTCGATCCACCGGTCGATCGACTTGCGTGGGGCGATGAAGCGGCAGTGCCTGCCGAAGTCTTCGAAGGCCATCACGTTGGTGTGGATGTGCTTGGCCGCGGTATTGGGGTGGGCGTACTGGATGTGGTAGCCGTCGAGGAAGGCGTCCTGCATGATCTTCCAGTTGACCGGCTCGTCGAACCCTTCGGACTGGAAGGCGATCTTCGAACCGAGGTCGTATCCGCCGAGGATCGTGTCCATCTCCTCGCCGAGCCAGCCCGCCACGTCGATTTCGGCGTTCGCCTCGTCGACCACCCAGATGAAGCCGTGGCGTTCCTCGGTCGGCAACTCCACGAGACCCATGTTCGTGGTGTCGGTCTCGCCGAAGGTGTTGTCGCGGGTGATCGTCCGCAGGCTTCCGTCCGTGTCGTACGACCACCGGTGGTAGGGGCAGGAGAAGAGGCGGCAGCGGCCCTTCTCCTCCTTCTCGAGGAGGGCGCCCCGGTGCCTGCAGAGGTTGACGAACGTCTTGACGCCGCCGTCGCGCTGGCGGACCACGATGATGTTGTTCCTCGGCATCTGCAGGGTGAAGAAGTCGCCGGAGCGGGGGATCTCGGAGCCGTGCGCGACGATCGAGGGAACCCGTCCGAAGATGAGGTCGCGTTCCTGCTTGGCGACCGCCGGATCGGTGAACTCCTCCGGCTGGAACCAGGTGATGTGGTCGAACTCGTCCGTCGTGTCGTTGCGCAGGTGATCCAGGGCCCGGCGAATGCGTTCCTCGCGGGGTGCTCCGACCTCGGTCATTGCGTTTCCTCCAGTGTCGTGCGGAGTCGATGGGCCGGCATTGTGGCCGCTTCCCGGCACCGTCTCCGAATGCGGTGTGGATCGACTCGATAAATCTAACTCAAATAGATTTATGTGTAAACCCTCGCAGGTCCGGCCGTTGCGGGTTTTATCAATGGACATTAGGTTTGGGTGACACCGTGCGATGAGGAGTGATACGGATGATTTCCTGTCAGTGGTGCGAGGAACTCGCAGACGACGACCGCGACGAAGTTCTCGCTCTGGTGGCCGCGGCCGCGGAATACGACGACGAGGCGGGGTTCTCGCGCATCGAACCGCGCGACGTCACCGACCGTTCGCGGAAGGGCGTGCGGGTATCGCATCTCGCCGTCAAGGCGCGTCGAGGTCTGAGTGCGCTCGATGACGTGCCGCTCGTCGTCGTCGCATACCTTCACCTGGCCGTGGACGACGACGGCCTCGGCACGGTCCAGTTCGTCGTGCACCCCGACTACCGGTCACGGGGTATCGCGACCCTGCTCGTCGAGGAGATGGGCCTCGACGTGGACCGCCCCGACGGCTGGAGCGGCACGGGCGCGCGTGCGCTGCGTGCGTGGGCTTTCGGCACACACCCGGCGGCCGAGCGGCTGACGCGGAGGTTCGCGATCGCGTCGGTCAGTCGGCTGTGGACACTGTTCCGCAGTCTGACCGGACCCTTCGCGGTTCCGCTCGATCCGGTTCGCCCGCCGGACGGGACCGTCCTGGACGGGCCGCGCGGGCTGGAGGACCCCGCGTCGGAGAAGGCCCTCGACGACGTCCTGGGCCGTTCGGGGATTCCCCCGGCTCAGCTCGAGAAACTCGCGGAGAGCCGTGCGCACGGAACCGGGTCCGTCGTCGTCGCGTCGGGCGGCGCCGGCCGGCCCCAGGGGTTCGTCTGGCTGGACCCGACGCTGCACCCGCATCTCGACCTGCGGGCGGCGTGGATCCGGGCGCTGGTGCTCGAGAAGGAGGCGCGGGGCGGCGGTCTGGGCGCCGGGTTGCTCGTCCGGGCGCTCGAGGTGCTGCGCGACGCCGGGGCCCAGATCGCCTTGATGCGAATCGATCCCGACGACGACGGGGCCGTCCGTCTCTGCCGGTTGCTGTCGTTCGAGCAGGAGGACGCGCATACGTGCTACCAGGTCGGCGACTGGCACGAGCCTCCCGGCTACCTCTGAAGCATGAGACGAAGAACGATATTTGTTGCACTGTTGACGAGTGGCGGTCGTCGCGCTACTGTCCTGTGACACGGCTCACAAGCAGTGTCCGTGACGAGGGCGTCCGGCCGACGGCCCTCGAACCCAGGCTCACATCCAGTGCTCACGCCGCGCGCACGCCGCGCGACATTTTCGGCGCTCATCACCGACATCTCAGGCTCGGTTGAACGGAAGGACACGTCATGACAAGACTCGAGGGGAAGGTCGCGTTCGTCACCGGTGCGGCTCGCGGACAGGGACGTTCGCACGCGATCCGGCTGGCCGAGGAGGGCGCCTCGGTCATCGCGATGGACATCTGCGAGCAGATCGACTCGGTCTTCTACCCGATGGCCACCACGGACGACCTCGCCGAGACCGAACGTCTGGTCAAGGAGGCCGGCGGCTCCATCGTCACGTCGGTGGGCGACGTCCGGAACCGGGCCGACGTCCAGCGCGCCTACGACGCCGGAATCGAACAGTTCGGGCACGTCGACATCGTCCTGCCCAACGCCGGCATCATGCCCGTCATCGAACCCGGTGATCAGCCGCAGGCGTGGCACGACGCCATCGACGTGATGCTCACCGGTGTGTGGCACGTCCTCGAGGTGACGGTGCCCGGACTGATCGAACGCGGTCAGGGCGGCTCGATCGTCATCACCAGTTCCGCCGCGGGCCTCACCAGCATCGGGCTGAACACGTTCCCCGGGCAGGCCGGCTACTCCGCGGCCAAGCACGGCGTCGTCGGGCTCATGCGCCTGTACTCGAAGCAGCTGGCCAAGCACAGCATTCGAGTCAACACCGTGCATCCCACGGGTGTGAACACCCCGATGGTGGCCAATGCCGAATACGGCGAGTTCGTGAACTCGCACCCCGAGGTCGCGAACGACGAGTCGTACAAGAATCCGATGCCGGTCGAGCTGATCGAGGCCGTCGACATCAGCAACGCCATCGTGTTCCTCGCCTCCGACGAGGCGCGGTACGTCACGGGCGTGACCCTGCCGGTCGACGCCGGCTACAACAACCGCTGAGCGAAGGAGTAACCGACATGACGACAACCGAGTCGACGGCAGCAGCGCCGCCGAAGATCGCCGATCGCGAGCAGGTATTCGTGGGCGGCCGGTGGGTGGATTCGACGGGAGACGAATGGATCGATCTCGTCGACCCGTGGACCGAGAAGCGCGCGGCGCGAATCCGCAGCGCCACAGCGGAAGACGTCGCACGAGCCGTGCGGGAAGCGCGCACGTCGTTCGATTCCGGCGAGTGGGCGTCGCGCACGATGGCCGAGCGCGCCGATGTTCTCGACGAGATCGCGAACCGGCTCGAGGGCCGGGTCGAGGAGTTGACCCCGCTCGGGGTCATCGAGGTCGGCATCCCCGTCGCGGTCAGTGGACCGACCCAGCAGATGACGGCCGGATTGTTCCGCGCCGTCGCCGCGGTGGCCCGGAACTTCTCCACCCGCGAGGACCGGACCCGGGTGGATGGCGGAATCTCCCGGATCCTCAAGGAGCCGACCGGTGTGGTCGCCGCCATCATCCCCTGGAACGGGCCGATCGGGACGATCGCGTTCAAGCTGGCGCCCGCCCTCGCCGCCGGCTGCTCGGTGATCCTCAAGACGGCGCCGGAAGCCCCCCTCTCGCCGTCCGTGTTCGCCGACATCATCGGGGAACTGACGGCGGAAGGCGTGATTCCCCCGGGTGTCGTCAGCGTTCTCTGCGCCGATCGCGAGATTTCCGAAACCCTGGTCACCAACCCCGATGTCGATCACATCACCTTCACCGGAAGCACTCTCGCCGGACGGCGCATCATGTCGCTCGCCGGCGAGCGGATCGCGCGGGTGTCCCTCGAACTCGGAGGCAAGTCGGCGGCCATCATCCTCGACGACGCCGACCTCGGCCACGTCATGCAGTCGCTCCCGATGGGAGGCTGCATGCAGAGCGGTCAGGCCTGTATCGCGCTGACGCGTGTCCTCGTCTCCCGCAAGCGGCACGACGAGGTGATCGAAGCGTTCAAGGGTGCGCTGAGCTTCCTGCCGATGGGAAATCCGTGGGAGCAGACGAATTTCCTGGGTCCGCTCGCCATGGAGCGGCAACGTGACCGCGTCGAGAGCTACATCGCCTCGGCCAAGGAGGAAGGCGCGACGATCGTGCTCGGCGGCGGCCGGCCCGCCGGGGTCGAACACGGCTTCTTCGTCGAGCCGACCCTGATCGACGGTGTGCGCAACGACATGCGTGTCGCGCAGGAGGAGGTCTTCGGGCCCGTCATCTCCGTCATCACGTACGAGGACGAGGAGGAGGCGATCGCCATCGCCAACGACTCGATCTACGGACTGTCCGGTGCGGTGTACACCGAGGACCTCGATCACGGATTCGAGGTGGCGCAGCGGATCCGGACCGGAACGATCAGCGTCAACGCCGCCATCATCGACTTCACGGTGCCGTTCGGCGGATACAAGCAATCCGGTGTCGGGCGTGAAGGTGGAATCGAGGGCCTCGAGGAGTTCTTCGAGACCAAGACGGTGCACCTGCCGGCGATCGGGTAGCCGGCCGCCGGCGCAGAGATGACGAACGACCCCCGGACTTCCGAAGTCCGGGGGCCGTTCGCTCGGCTCGGGCGACGCTTCAGGCCGAGCGTTCCTCGGTGGCGGAACCGGCACCGGCCTGGTTCCGCATCACCCCGTACAGGAAGCTGCGGATCATCTCCTCGAACAACCTCTTCGACGAGAGTTCGTTGGCAGCAAGAGCTTCCGCGAGAAGGGGCTGCGAGTCCGGGTCGACATTCGGGAAGATCGTCGCGCGGGTACTCGGTTTGCGCATCGCCTCCGTGAGGACGGCGCCGATGGACAGCGTCTCCATCCCGTCCAGGATCTGGACGTGCAGATGCGTCGGGACGCCGGAGTCCAGGAGGAATCGGGCCGTGTCCTCGTACGTGCCGATCAGGAGGTCGCGCGGCAGATACTGCAGCAGGATCGGTGCCGCGTTACGGTGCCGGAGAATGGCCTGGCGGAAGTTCAGGCTCAACGCCACGAAGAACTCCGGCCAGTCGGCACCCGGCTTGCGGCGGGGACGGACCACGCTGGCGCCGGCGATGTGCCGTGCCACGGCGGACAGGATCTCGCTCTTGTCCGCGAAGTGGTGGTACAACGACGGCGCCTGCACTCCGAGATGCTTGGCCAGTCGGGGCAGACTGAATGCCTCGAGTCCTTCGGAATCGATGATCTCGATGGACGCCTGCACCGCAGTTGCACGGCTGATCAGGGGCTTCGATGGTCGGGGCATGTCAGGCTTTCCGGTGGGGTTCGCTCGAACGGTTATTTGGCATGGTGAGGTGAATCGTAGCGGGTCGTGGTCACCTTCCGGGTGTAGGCGACCTCCCGGTCGAGGAAGTCGAGCAGGCCGTCGCTCAGCAGGTCGTTGTCGTCGCCGCTGACCATGTGCCCGGCGCCGCCGACGTCGATGTGCCGGGCCGTCGGGATCAGTTCCAGCAGGTCACGCGCGCCGTCGGCGCTCACGACGTCGGACTGCGCGCCCCGGATCAGGAGGGTCGGGACGGCCACCGCGCGCGCCGCGGCCCGCGCCCGCGCCTCGCGGATCCCGGCCTGGTCGACGCCGTTCTCCCGGTGCATGATCATCCGGGGGTCCCAGTGCCAGTACCAGCGACCGTCGCGGTGGCGAAGATTCTTGCGGAGACCCTCGATCCGCGGCGGGCGCCGACGGTGCGGGTTGTAGGCTACGACGGCGTCGAGGGCGTCGTCGAGAGTGTCGAAACCGGCGAGGCCACTCTCCATGAACGCCGTGATCTTGGCGAGTCCGCCGGGTTCCGCCCGGGGTGTGATGTCCACGAGGACCAGCGCCCGGCCGATGCCACGGTCGCCCTGCGCGATCAACGAGGCCATCCCGCCCATGGACGCGCCCACCAGCACCGGTGGCTCGCCGAGGTCGGCGACGACCGCGGCGAGGTCCCGTGCGTGGGCCTCGGTGCCGTAGTCGCCGTCCTCGGCCCACTCGCTGTCGCCGTGACCGCGGGCATCGATCGCCAGTGCGCACCAGCCGTTGTCGGCGAGGCGAATTCCGGTGCGCTGCCACGAATGCCGGGTCTGTCCACCGCCGTGGAGGAGCAGGACGATCCCCTTCCTCGGGGAGGCCGGCTCCCACCGGTCGGCGGTGAGCACGACGCCATCGCCTCGAAGCTCGGTGCGAAGGGTGTTGAGGGGCATGATGTTTCGCCTTTCGTCGGTCAGTGACCGGAGGTTCCGCCGTCGACGGCCAGCGTCGAACCGGTGATGTATCCCGAGGCCCGGCTGGCGAGGAAGACCACCGCCGCATCGAGTTCGCGCTGGGTGGCGGTGCGTCCCAGCGAACAGTCGTGGAGGAAGGCGGCGAGTGTCTCCGCGGACATCTCGCCGATCATGTCGGTGTCGACGAACCCCGGCGCGATCGCGTTGACCCGGATGCCCTTCCGCCCGGACCACTGGTTCGACAGATCCCGGGTCAATCCGATGAGACCGGCCTTGCTCGACGAGTACGCGGCCTGCGGGAGCACGGACTTCACCAGGCCGAGCATGCTGGTGATGTTGACGATGCTGGACCCGGGAAGCATCACGCGCGCGCAGGCCTGTGCGGCCCAGTAGGCGCCGAAGAGGTTCACGTCGAGGACCGCCCGATAGTCCTCGGGCCGCTCGCGGGTGGCGGGTGCGGCATGGGTGACGCCGGCGTTGTTCACCAGGACGTCGAGTCTGCCGAACCGTTCGATCGCGGCCTGGGCGAGCGCGTCGCATTGCTGCGGGTCGGTCACATCCGTGGGGACCACCAGGCAGTCGCGACCGCGTTCGGTCACCGATCGGGCGACGGCGTCGAGTCTGTCGCGCCGTCGGGCGGCGATCACGACATCCGCACCCGCTTCCGCGAGCGCGCAGGCGAACCCCGCGCCGAGTCCGCTGCCCGCGCCGGTGACGACGGCCACGGAGTCGGTCAGGCGGAACAGGTCGAGCACCGATTCGGTTGCCGGCAGGTTCATGAGCGAGGTCTCCCATCCAAAATTCTAATGGACATAGGTTTATCGCAGGTGTCGCCGCGGGGCAACATCTCCGACGGGAGTCTTGCGCGGCATTAATCTAATGGCATAAGATTTACGGGAAAGCGGAGTCGAGTGGAACGAGACGGGTGCATGACCAGCATTGCGAACCAGGAACGGCGGCAGATGCAGGTTGCCGGCAAGGACGCGCTTGCCGACGGCGTCGTGCGACTCACGCTGGTCGACGAATCCGGTGCTGCCGCCCCGGACTGGACGCCGGGTTCGCACATCGACCTGATCCTCGACGACACGACCACCCGCCAGTACTCCCTGTGCGGGGATCTCGGAGACACGTCCTCGCTGACCGTGGCCGTCCTCCGTGAGGCCGACGGCCGTGGTGGCTCGATCCGCGTCCACGACAAACTCGAAACCGGTGACCTCGTCGCCGTCGGTGGTCCCCGCAACCATTTCGCGCTCGTCGATGCCGACTCCTACCTCTTCGTGGCGGGCGGGATCGGCATCACGCCGCTCCTGCCGATGACGCGGGAAGTGGAGGCGAAGGGAACACCGTGGCGCCTGCTCTACGGCGGTCGGACCCGCGCGAGCATGGCGTTCGCCGACGAACTCGCGACGGCGCACCCCGATCGGGTGCGTATCCGGCCGCAGGACGAGTACGGACACCTCGATCTCGCCGCGGCCCTCGACGAGGTCGAGCCCGGAACGGTCGTGTACTGCTGTGGGCCGGAACCGTTGCTGCAGGCGATCGAATCGGCGTGCCGCGAACGTCCCCACGTCACCCTGCACGTCGAACGGTTCGCGCCGAAGGAGGTTCCGGCGGGAGTCGACGACGACGCCTTCGAGGTCGAACTCGGCCGATCGGGGCGAACGGTGCAGGTCGCCGCGGACGAGACGATTCTCGACGCGGTCCTGAGGGAGGGCGTCGACGCCGACTTCTCCTGCCGGGAAGGCACGTGCGGAACCTGCGAGGTCGCGGTCCTTTGCGGTATCCCCGATCACCGCGACTCCGTTCTCAGCGAGGACGAGCAGGCGGAGAACGACGCCATGATGATCTGCGTGTCCCGGAGTTGCACACCCAAGCTGACTCTGGATCTGTGACGAATGGTGACGAAGGGCGCCGAGTCGGTTCCGGGAACGCAGCCGGCTAGGCCCTCGGTGGCACGCGATCGGGTGCTGGTCTCCGCGCTGTGCTTCGTCGTCATGACCACGCCGGTGACCCAGACGGCCGTGGTGCCGCTGCTTCCCGCCATGGCGTCGCAACTCGATATCGATCCGGCCGCCGCGGGCTGGGTGGTCACGGCGAACCTGCTCGCCGCCGCGGTGTGCACGCCGGTGCTGGGCCGGCTCGCCGATCGATGCGGACCACGCCCGGTTCTGCTGGGCACCCTCGTCCTGGTACTCCTCGGTTCGGTGCTGTGTATCGTCACCGAACATCTCCCGGTCCTCGTTCTGGGCCGCATCCTCCAGGGGATGTCGTTCGCGCTGTTCCCGATCGGCGTCGCCGTGCTGCGGGGGCGTCTCGACCCGCGCCGGCTCCTGAACGCGATCGGGCTGATGTCGGGGATCCTGGCGGTCGGCGGGGGCCTCGGCATGATCGCCGCGGGTGTGATCCATACCGAGGGAGCGGACTTCCGGCGGGTGTTCGTGCTGCTCGTCGGGCTGAACCTCATCGCCCTCGTCGTCGCGTGGGCGACCGTTCCCCGCGGTGATGCAGCGCGGTCCCGCGACGGTGTCGACGCGGCCGGCGTCGGTCTGATGGCCGTGGGGCTGTCGGCGATTCTGATCGCCCTCGCGGAAGGCGGCCGGTGGGGCTGGGCATCGCCGCAAACGATCGGCGTCGCGGCACTGGGGGTCGTCGTCTCGATCTGGTGGTATCTGCACGAGCGACGGACCGGCGCACCCCTCGTCCCGCCGATGCTGCTGTCCGGCCGGCGGGTGGCGGGCACTCATCTCGCGGCGTTCCTCCTCGGCATGGCCATGTACATCCAGTTTCTCGGTGCGGTGCAGTTCGTCCAGGCATCGCGGGCCGACGTCGGATACGGTTTCGACGCGTCGGTGCTGCGCACCAGCCTCCTCGTGCTGCTTCCCGGTTCGGTGGCGGGTGTGGCCGCGGCGTCGGCGAGCGGCCCGTTCGTTCACCGCTTTCGCGCGGACCGTGTGCTCGTCGCGGCCTGCGGGATCGGGGTGGCCGGATTCGCGATGCTCGCGCTGGCGCACTCGCAGCTGTGGCAGGTGGTCGTGGCGCTCGTGGTGATCAACGTCTTCGTCAGTGCGTCGTATGCGGCGCTGCCCGCGTTGCTCGTCGACGCGGTGCCTCCGGAGTTCACCGGAGTCACCAACGGCATCAACGCAATTGCGCGAACCTTCGGAAGTTCGCTCGCCAGTGCTCTCGTCGCTACGCTGCTCGCCGCGGTGGCCGTCGCCGGAACGGACCTGGCGTCCGAGCGGGCGTTCGTGATCGCGTTCTGGGCCGGCGCGGCGGCGGCGGGAGCAGCCGGACTGGCAATCGTGAGTGCGGAGCATTTCCGGAGAAAATGTGCCGACCGGGGTGTCCGATTCGGTGCAGTATCAGTTAATCTATAGAGCATAGGTTTTGGGCCGTGGCGCGAGGCGTCGGCCGTGACATCGATGTCGCCCATCGGCGACGGCGGAAGGTTGAGTGGAGATGGCTGCGACAATCGGGTCGGCGTTGCACTGGTGGGCGGCGACGAAGGGCGACCAGCGGGCGATCGTCGTCGGTGACGACGCGCTCACATACCGGGAACTACAGGACTGGTCGAGCCGAATCGCCCGGCGAATCACCGGGGCCGGGATCGAGCCGGGAACCCGAGTCGGTGTCCTCGGCCCGAACTCGCTCGAGTGGCCGGTCATCGCCCTCGGCGTCCTCAAGGCCGGCGCTGTCCTGGTACCGCTGAACCCTCGACTCAAGCCGGCGGAACTGCGCAAAGTGATCGACGACGCCGGAGCCCGCCTGGTGATCGCGCCCTCCGCGTTCGGCGACTCCGTCGCCGCGACGCGCGATCTGGGCACGCCGTTCGATTCGCTGTCCTTCGAAGAACTCGCGGCCCTGCGCGGCGGCGGCGTCGACGACTTCCGGATCGACCTCGGCCCCGACGAGCCGACGGCGCTGTTGTTCACCAGTGGGTCGACCGGGCTCTCCAAGGGCGTCATCTGCACCAACCGCACCTTGCTGAACATCGTCTTCGAGGCGTCGCTCACGGAGGAAGGGCTCCGGCCCGGCGCGACGACGCTGCTGGTCCTGCCGCTCGTCTTCACCCCCGGCCTCGTGTGGGGTCTGCTCATGACCACCGTGCTCGGCGGCACCATCATCATCGAACGCGAGCTGAAACCCGGACGCGCCGCGGCGCTGCTGAGCGAACACAAAGTCCAGGCCCTCTTCGGCGTCCCCCTGATCTTCGACGCCATCTCCCGGGCCCCGGAGTTCGACGACGCCGACCTCAGCTCACTGCGCACGGCAATCGTCGGTGGCGCCGCCGTCGCGCCCGCCCTGCTGCAGCGGTGGGCGGACAAGGGGGTGGCGCTCCGCCAGATCTACGGAATGACGGAGGCCGGGGGAGTCGCGACCGCGACACTCGTGAGTGAGGCCTTCGACCACCCCGGGACGTGCGGAAACGGATCCATCTTCACCGAGATGAAAGTGATCCGCCCCGACGGGACCGAGGCCGACCCCGGCGAGGAAGGCGAAATTCTGCTCAGCGGACCGGGAGTGACGCCCGGCTACTGGAACGACGAAGAGTCCACCGCGGCCGCGCTGCGGGACGGATGGCTGCACAGCGGCGATCTGGGAACCCGGGACAGCGACGGGCGACTGCAGTTCGTCGACCGGCTCAAGGACCTCATCATCACGGGCGGAATCAACATCTCACCGGTGGAACTCGAGCGCGTGATCGGCGAGATCGACGGGGTGGAGGAAGTAGCGGTGATCGCCGCGAAGGATCCGCGGTTCGGTGAGACCCCCGCCGCCATCGTGACGGTCACCGGCGACGTCGATGCGGCTGCCATCGTCGAACACTGCGATCGGCTCGTCGCCGACTACAAGGTGCCCCGGTATGTCGTGATCCGGGACGAACCCCTGCCGCGGCTCCCCAGCGGGAAGCTGTCCAAGACCGCGATCCGATCCGAGTACCGCGACGTGTCCGAGAGGTTCTCGAAGGTGCGCTGACATCTCGCCCACCTGCGTGATTCGACGAAGAGGAAGAAGAAGAAATGACGTCTGTCGATGTCGAGAGCGTGGTCGTGCTGGAACGCCACGAGGAGATCGCCGTCGTGCGGCTGAATCGTCCCGAACGGCTCAACGCGTTCACTCTCGCGGTGCGGGACCGGATCATCGAAGTCTTCGACGAATGTGACGCTGACGATTCGATCCGGGCGATCGTCCTCACGGGAACCGGTCGCGCGTTCTGCGCGGGCGCGGACCTCGCGGCCGGTGGCGACACGTTCGTCAGCGAGGACGATCCGGACACCGGCGAGGCGCCGCCGGATTCGGGAGGCCAGACGTCGCTGCGGATCTATCGGTCGACGAAGCCGGTGATCGCGGCGATCAACGGTCCCGCCGCGGGGGTCGGTGTGACCATGACGCTACCCGCCGACGTCCGAATCGCCTCGGACACCGCGAAGTTCGGGTTCGTGTTCACCCGTCGCGGGCTCGTGCCGGAGGGCTGTTCCACCTGGTTCCTGCCCCGGATCGTCGGCATCTCGACCGCTGTCGAGTGGACCGTCGGCGGGAAGATGGTGTCGGCGGCGGAGGCGCTCGAACGGGGCCTCGTCCGTGAGGTCGTCCCCGCCGACCGGGTGCTGTCGCGCGCGATCGAGGTGGCCCGCGAACTGGCGACGGGCACCTCGCCGGTCTCCGTCGCCCTGACCCGGCAACTGATGTGGCGCATGCTCGGGGCCGACAGCCCCGAGGTGGCGCACCGGGCCGAGTCGATCGCCATCCACGTGCGCGGGACCTCGGCCGACGTCCGCGAAGGAGTCGCGGCCTTCCTGGACAAGCGGCAGCCCGACTTCCCCCAGTCCGTGTCGGACGGCCTCCCCGACGTGTACCGCTGAACGCCGGAATCTACTGCTTGGCGACCACACCGAAGCGGCGCAGCGACAGCGCCGGATTCGTGGCGCGGACCTCGGCGATGCGCTCGGGGGAGACGGTGCCGATCGCGGTCCCGACCCGTTCGCCGAGGGACGCGATCACCACTCCCATCGGATCGACGATCAGGGACGCGCCCGAACCCACCGGGCCGCTCTGATCGGCCGCGGCGGCGTACATGGTGTTCTCGATGGCTCGGGCGCGGACCAGCGTGGTCCAGTGGTCTTCCTTGAGCGGGCCCGACATCCACGCGGCCGGCAGGACCAGAACGTCCGCGCCCGCATCGACGATGCGCCGGGTCACCTCCGGGAACCGCAGGTCGTAACACGTCTGCATGCCGACGGTGATGCCGTCGACGGTGAACGTCTCGGGGCTGCCGATCGGGCCGGCCTGCACGACGTCCGACTCGCGGAATCCGAACGCGTCGTACAAGTGCAGCTTCCGATACGTGGCGGCGATGCCGCCGTCGGGCCCGACCGCGACGAGGGTGTTGAAGATGCGCCGTTCGCCCGGGATCGCTTCGTTGACCCCGGCGGCGACGGTCATCGCGTGCCGGGCAGCGATCTCGCGGAGCCCGGTGACGAACTCGCCGTCGAGCGATTCCGCGGAGTCCACGAACCGCTCGTCCATCGTCGGGATCGTGAACATCGCGAACTCGGGCGCGACCAGCATCCGTGCCCCGCCCGCCGCCGCCTCCGCCGCGAACCTCGCGATCAGGGCGAGGTTGTCCGCCTTCTCCGGACCGGCGGCGAACTGTGCAATTGCGACGTCGACCATGTCAGTGCCCTTCCTGCAGCCCGTGTGCGACGAAACTAGCTGAACACCACCGTCTTTCGGCCGTGTACGAGGACGCGGTCCTCGAGATGCCAGCGCAGGCCGCGGGAGAGTACGAGTTTCTCGATGTCGCGGCCCTGCCGGACCATGTCGGCGACCTCGTCGGCGTGGTCGACGCGGATCACGTCCTGCTCGATGATGGGGCCCGCGTCGAGTTCGGCGGTCACGTAGTGGCAGGTGGCGCCGATCAGTTTCACGCCGCGGGCGAACGCCTGGTGATACGGGCGGGCGCCGACGAAGGACGGCAGGAAGCTGTGGTGGATGTTGATCGCCCGGCCGGCCCAGTGCTCGCACAGTTCCGACGGCAGCACCTGCATGAACCGCGCCAGCACGACGGCGTCGGGGTCGTGGGCGTCGACCAGTTCCCGCACCTGCTCGAACGCGGGCCCGCGTTCGGCCGGATCCTTCGGGAACGGCACGTGGTGGAAGTCGATACCGTGCTGCCGCGTGACGGTCTCGAGGTCGCGGTGGTTGCCGATCACCGCGCAGATGTCGGCGGGCAGTTCGCCGCCGGCTGCACGGCCCAGCAGGTCGTGGAGGCAGTGCGCCTCCTTGCTCACCAACAGCACCACCCGCTTGCGCTCGCCGGTGTCGGACACGGTCCACTCGGTCTCGGGGCCGAGTTCGGCGGCCACCGCCGCGAACCGCTCCCGGAGTTCCTCGATGGACATGTCGACCGAGGACGCTCGGACCGCCTGACGGGTGAAGAACCAGCCGGTGTCCGCGTCGGCGTGGTACGCGGCCTCTACGATCCAGCCGCCGACCTCGGCGAGAAACGTCGAGATACGGGCGACGATGCCGGTGCGGTCGGGGCAGCCGAGAGACAGAACGTACCGGTGGTCGTCGGTCGAAGCAGCGCTCATGGGCACCAGTCTTTCAGGTCGCACTCCGGCCGTTCACCACGGCGGTACCGACGAGGGTTCCGGCGTCGACGTCGTGAATCGCGCGTTCGGTGAGCAGCTGCATGAGATCGAGACGAATCTGCTCGACCGTCCGCTCGTCGAACGGGGCGAGCGCGCGGCGGAAGGCCCCGCCGAGGACGAGGTTCCACGCGAACTCGGGAGTCGCGGGAATGATGTTGGACAGTTCCCGGACCTCGGTCGAGTGCGCGCCCAGCTCGCCCAGCCACTGGTGGAGCGCATCCGGGGTGTCGATGCGTTCGAGAGGGTCGAACGGCGACCCGGCCGGTTCGGGTGCGGGTTCCTGGTGACGGGCCACGGCGTCGTGGAACGCGTCCGCGAACGCACGCAGCGCGCCCCGCCGCCACACCGTGATCCCGACCTTCCCGCCGGGCCGGACGAGACGCGTGAGCCGGGTGAACGCGGCATCCATGTGGGGCAGGAAGAACACGCCGTACGAGCAGGCGAGCGCGTCGTAGCCGGCCTCCGGGACGGTGCTCGGCGGCTCCCAGGTGGTGGCGTCCGCGCAGACGAATTCGATGTTCTGCAAACCGCGGTCGGACGCCGTGATCCGGCCCCGCTCCAGGAGTTCGTCCGACAGGTCGACCCCGTGGACGAGTCCCGACGGCCCCACAGCGGTGGCCGCGGGCAGGGCAGAAGAGCCTGCGCCGCAGCACACGTCGAGGACGGCGTCACCGGGACGCAGCCCGAGCTGGAAGACGAGCGACTGCCCGGCCGGCGCCCACACGGCCGTCGTCAGCCGGTCGAACTCGAGCCGTGCCTCGTCGAAGATCGATCCCGGATCACTCATACGGCGATGCTAGGCCGTGCCGCGAGACCCGGACGGCATTGTGCGAAGCTCACAGGTATGTCCGACGCTGCACTGACCCGCTCCCAGGTGGCCGACCTCGTCGACCACACGCTCCTCAAACCCGAGGCCACCGCCGACGACGTGACGGCGCTGATCGACGAGGCGCGTGCGCTCGGTGTGCTCGCCGTCTGCGTGTCGCCGTCGATGCTGCCGGTCAGGGCGCCCGGCCTCGTGACCGCGGCGGTGGTCGGGTTCCCCTCGGGGAAGCACCACTCGCTGGTCAAGGGCGCCGAGGCCAGGCTCGCCGTGGATCAGGGCGCGCAGGAGATCGACATGGTGATCGACATCGGCGCCGCCGTGGCAGGCGATTTCAATGCGGTGCTCGCCGACGTCCTCACCGTGCGCGAGGCCGTCGGCGACAGCACCGTCCTGAAGGTGATCCTCGAGACCGCGGCACTCACCGACGAGGCGATCGTGGAATCGTGCCGGGCCGCCGAGCGGGCCGGTGCGAACTTCGTGAAGACGTCCACGGGATTCCACCCGGCTGGGGGAGCGACCGTGGAGGCGGTACGGCTGATGGCGCAGACCGTCGACGGGCGGATCGGGGTCAAGGCGAGCGGCGGGATCCGCACAGCGCAGGCCGCGCTCGACATGATCGCGGCGGGGGCCACGCGGCTGGGTCTGTCGGGAACCCGTGCCGTCCTCGACGGGTTGCCCGACTGACCCGGCGGCCGATCAGACCAGGAGGCCGCAGCTGCTCTGTTGCTCCTGCTGCTGTTGCTGGGTGCCCGCCGCGGGCATCGTGTAGGCGCCGCCTTCGAGGGTGATGTCGATGGCGTCGTCGGTGACCTTCAGGGACGTCGGCTGCATGCCGAGGGGGTAGGTCTGCAGACTCGACGTGAGGGTCTGGACGACCCCGTCGACGAGATCGGTGGGAAGACCGAAACCGAGGATCTCCGCCCCCACCGTGTCCACCTTCACGGTCCCGTTCACCACTTGGGGTCGCACCGTCAGGTCTGCGAGTCCGGCCGGGCCGACGGAGAACTTCAACGTCCCGGCGTTCGAGTCCGCGGTGACACCACTGATGAGCGAGCCGAACGCCTGCTGTTGCAGGGTCGCCAGGATGCCGGCGGTGGACCAGGTGACCTGGGCGTCCGAGCTGCCGATGGTGCCGCTGCTGTCGGCGGTGTTCTCGATCCGGATGTCGTTGACCTGGGCGTGGACCTGCATCCCCTGCGCGGGGCCGAACTTCGTGTCGTCGGAGTCGATGGTGATGTACGGGACGTTCTTGTCGATCGACTGCAGGAGGACCGGCTTCCAGCTCAGGCCGACGTCCACCTGCGAGCCGAGTTGGCTCTCGAACTGGTCTGCCATGCAGGTCTTCACTCGGTTGCGCACGTAGAGTTCGCCGCCGACGAGGACCGCGACGAGCGCCGCGATGACGACAAGAGAGATGACGAGCACACGGTTACTTCGGGGTGCGGAGTTCGTTCCGGCTGTCATTACACGGATTCTTCCCGACAACTCTGAGCAAATTCTGTGAACTGCGCGCGCGGCGGGTCGCCGAGATCCGCAGAAATTGTGATACGTGCCACAAATGCCCAGTAATGTAGGGGAATGTCCGGATGGTTGGCTCCACGTCCCGGTGACCCGGAGCGCGAAGGTGTCGGTGAAGAGCTGACACGCGTCGCGACGGCTCAGGCGGGTTTCTTCACCACTGCGCAGGCGTTGCGCCTCGGTTTCGCCGCCGACGACATCAGCGAGCACCTCGCCGACGGTTCGTGGGTCAAGATCGAGCGAGATCTGTTCCGCTTGAAGGATTGCCCGCACTCCGATCTCGAGGAGTTCGCGAAGTGGTGCACCTGGTTTGGTGCCGCCGCCGCGGTCTCACATCAGAGTGCCGCCGAACTTCACGGTCTCGGGCACCTGTATCCGCGGTTCATCCACCTCTCCACGGTGTTGTCGCCGCCCTCGCCCACGCAGCAGTTGGCGTTGCATCGGCGGTCCCTCCGCCCGGAGGACTGCGAACAGGTCGGCCCCATCCGCATCACCACGCCGATGTGCACCGCCCTCGACCTCGCCGCCAGCGGTATCTCGCAGGAACTGCTCGACGAGGTGGTCGCCGACGGCGTCGCGATCGGGCGCCTGAACGCACGCGCACTGCACGGAGAATGCGGGTCGCTGCCGGCGCAGGTGGCGCAGCGCGTCGAACACGCACTGGCCACCTGCACCTGAGCAGTCAGAACGGCCACTCGCCGTCCCTGGCGGTCTCCAGTAGCGGGATCATCGAGAATCCCCCGTCCGACAGTCCGCCGAACGTGTGACGGTTCGCGGTGCCCGTCGGCCCGTGACCGTGCCGGTAACCCGCCACGTTCCACGTGTACACGGGGACGTCCGCCGGGACGTGCCGGGTCGGGTCACCCCACGCCGCCTGCTCGTCGGTGACGATGACGACGCGATCGTGGGCGCGGTAGTGCTTCCGCACCGCCGACACGGTGTCCGTGCCGCCGAGATCACCGAAACTGTCGACCACCCGCAGCACCGGCTGGTGCTGGAACGGCACGTACCGGCTGTCCGTGCCGAACTCGACGAGGTTCGCCCGTTCGGCGCGCGCCGCCAGAACGGTGCCGAACACCGCGGCCGCGTCGGCCCGCGTCAGTTCCGACCGCGCCGAGACGCGGCTGTAGAACATCGAACCGGACCGGTCGACGAGCACCAGCGTGCGGCCGGGCAGCGACGGGACCGCGGACAGCGATGCCCCCAGCGCACGCTCGAGCGCATGTCCCCACCGCAGGCTCGGCGCGTTCCGGTACGCCGCGAGGAACCGCAGCGGTAGCTGCCGCGACGTCGCGACCTCGCCCGGATCGGCGATCCGGGCCGCCACCTGGTCCGCGACGTGGTCGGGGATCCCGGCCTCGTCGAAGTTCCTCAGGTTAAGCAGAAGCGCCATGTATCCCATGGACGGGATCATCGCGCTCCATGCCGCCGCATCCATCGGTCCCTGCAGCCAGCCTGCCAGCGACTCCCACGTCATGCCGGCCGCCGACAGCCGCTCCGGATTCCGCAGGACGGCACGCCGATCCTCCGGCGGGAGAGCCGCCAGCGACGCTCGTTCCGTGAGTATCCGCAGGCCGGTGGGGACCGTGTTCTCGCGTCCCTGCCGACGGTCGATCGCGTGCCGGAACAGCTCACCCTGCCACGTCGCGGACGGCGACGCATGGGTGAGCTCGAGGACGTCGCCGAAGCGGACGTCCCGGGCATCGGAATCCCACTTCAGCAGCGAGCGTTCCGAGTACAGCCGGACGGCGGCGTCGGCGACGCCGCGCTTCACCGGCTTCGGGATCGAACGACCGTGGCGCGCAATCCAGTAGGCGAGCATCTCGCCCGGCTCGTCGGCCCGCTGCAGCGCCGAGGCGATGACGGCACGGTTGCCGCCGTGCAGGCCGGCGCCGAGCCGGGCCCGGACGAACTCCGCGGCGGCCACCACCGACGCCGAACGCAGATGCGCGTCGCGGCGCAGCCACCCGATCAGGCGAGCGGTCCACTCCGGATCCGACAGCGTGACCTCGTGGATCAGCTCGACGAACCGCCCGTCGCGGTCGGAGGCCGACTCGTAGAAGGTGTCCTCACCGACCATGGTGGTGACCGCGAGGAGGAACAGCTCGCTCTTCGCGTCGCGGACGTAGCCGCTGCCGCCTTCGAAGGTGCGGCCGGCGGCCATCGCCTCCGATGTGACGGGGCTCTGTATCTTGCTGCGGCGCAGCGTCTTCAGGTTGAACTTGCTCATGGGTGTTCCTCCTTCCGGGAGGTTCCGGGGGACGTGCGGAGTGCGCGCCACCCGAGATCGAAGCGACGGCGGGGTGCGGAATCGAACCGCGTGCTTGCGCACTTCGCCTGAGAAGTATCCGCCGTCTGCGCACCGGGTGGCGCGCACGCATGTCGTGCCGAGATCGGAGTCGGTGAAGGCACGGACGCGCTCTACCGCTGAGCTACAGGGACGTGCGTCCCTGACCGGATTCGAACCGGCGACCACGCGATCAACAGTCGAAGTAACCCTCGCCTGCGCACCGGCACAACATGTTTCGTGAAGTGACTCTACGGGGCGAGCTCGGGGATGTCGCGTGAATTAATTTACGCCGGAACCGGGTGCGACCAGTGCCCACGGCACGGTGAGGATGTTGTCGCGGAGCCGGCGACGCTGAGGTTGCACGGGAAGCCCCTGCGCGCGCAGCAGTTCGAGGGCGGCCCGCCACCGCACCCGGGGTCCGAACGAGCCGTGCGGCGCCGCGGTGGCCCAGGCGCGATCCGCCGCCGTGAGGAGTGCGTGCACCGGCTCGCCCGGGACGTTGCGGTGGATCAGCGCCTTGGGCAGCCGTTCGGCGATGTCCGAGGGTTTGTCCACGGCGAACGGATCCCACGCCAGCGTCAGCGACAGCGGTCCGGTGGCGTCGAGAAGCACCCACGCGCAGCGGCGGCCCAGTTCGTCACAGGTGCCGTCGACGATCAATCCGCCCGGCGCGAGCCCGGACTGCATGCGCGCCCAGGCCGGCCCGACCGCGTCCTCGGGATACTGCCGCAGCACGTTGAACGCGCGGACCAGGACCGGTCGCAGTCCGGAGAGTTCGAACCCGCCGCGGGCGAAACTCACTCCGTTCCGGCTCTCGACCACGCGCTCGGGGTCGATCTCGAGCCCGACCACGCGGCGGTCGCCGCGCACGGCGGTCAGCCGGTCGGCCAGCTCGAACGTGGTGTGCGGGCGGGCGCCGTACCCGAGGTCGACGACGAGCGGGTCGGCGGACGCGTGCAGCGTGCGGCGCACCAGCTCGTCGTGGACGAGCCAGCGGTCGCTGCGCCGCAGCCGATTGATGCCGGTCGTGCCCCGGGTGATGACACCGTGAGGCCGCCTCAGCGTCGCTGAAGTCATGGGAAATCTGTGCGCCGGCTGCTAGTGCTGCGACAACCAGGTTTCGGTGATCTCGGCCTCGGCACGGAAGAGGTCGATCAGATTGACGAGCATCAACTGCTCGAGCTTCCCGCCGACGAACGGCAGGTACACCTTGGCCTCGGACGACGTGCGGAACGTGCACCCCGTCTCGGTGGCGAACAGCTTCATCGTGCCCGTGAGGCTGCCCGGGCCCGCCGGGATCGACGCCTCGTACGTGCCCGTGGTCGGCTCACCGAAGGGCGTGTACGACTCCGTGCGCGTGATGACCATGTCCTTCTTCATCACGGTCTGCGCGATCTCGGGGAGCTCCGACCGCGGCAGGATGTGGTGCAGGACGATGTCGATCCCGTCGTCGGTCACGTCGAAGTGCTCGATGTGATTCTCGGAGTACTTCCGCATCTCCTCGATGCGCGCATCCCAGTAGTCACGGTTGGTGAACGCGTTGTACACCTCTTTCGGGGTGTGCTTGTAACGGGCTGAGTAGTCGATGCGGCGAGCCATGATCGCCAAGGTTACCGGCTGGGACCCGACGCCAGGGACACCCGCCCCAGGTCAGGCCCCGAGCCACTGCTCCGTGAACTTCTGCTCCTTCGCGATGAGACGCAGGACCTCGTCGGCGATCGCACCCTCGATCTTGCCGCCGATCAGCGGGATCCGGACGTCGGCTTTGCCTTCGACCTGCACATTCGATCCGGAATCGGCGGCCGTCAGGGTCTGCGTCCCCGAGATCGTCGCAGGCGCGCCCTGCACCTCGGCCGTGAACGTGCCCTCGGCGCGGTCGCCGTCGAGGGCGCCCCACGTCTCCGTGCGCTTGATCACGAGATCGCCGGATCGGACCTTCGAGACGATGCTGGGCAGGTGCTCGGCGGGAATCGACTGAGACATGGCCACCGAGATGGTGCCCGGTCCGGTCGTGACCTGATCCAGCGTGGCTCCCGGCCCTCCGACCCGGTCGAGACGGTCGCGCCAGTACTGCTCGGTGATCAGGCCCGCATGGACCTGGGCGACGGGAAACGCATAGGACGACGAATGCTCGATGCGGCGACTCACGATCCGCAGGCTACCGTTTGCGGTTGTGTGGGATGTGAGCATTGTCAGTCAACTCGTCGATTCGGGCGCCTTCGTCTCCGAGAACCTCGAACTGTCGGGGATGACCACCCTGCGGGTGGGCGGGCCGGCGCGAATCGTGGCCGAGTGCCCGAACACGCAGGTGCTCGTCGACGTCGTGCGGTTGCTCGACGGTGCCCGCATTCCGACGCTGATCCTCGCCGGCGGCTCCAATCTGGTGGTCGGGGACGACGGATTCGACGGCGTGGTGGTGCGTGTGTGCAACACCACAGTCGGCCTGGAGGAGGGATTCGTCACTGCCGAGGCGGGCGCCGAGTGGGATCAGGTCGTCGCGCAGACCGTCGCGGCGGAACTGGGCGGGCTTGAATGCCTGTCCGGAATTCCCGGGTCGACGGGGGCCACACCGGTCCAGAACGTCGGTGCGTACGGCGTCGAGATCGGATCGATGCTTCGGCGGGTGCACCTGCTCGACCGGCGCACGGGGACGGCGCGGTGGGTCGAACCCGGCGCCCTCGGTCTCGGCTACCGCACCAGCGTTCTCAAGCACTCCGACGCCGCCCTGGTGCTGGCGGTGGAACTGACGGTCCATCCGGACGGGCTCTCCGAACCGCTGCGCTACCGCGAACTCGTCGCGGCGCTCGACGGTTCCGAGGGCGATCGGCTGCCGTCGGCGCAGGTCCGCGAAGCCGTGCTGGACCTGCGCCGGGGCAAGGGCATGGTGCTCGACCCCGACGATCACGACACGTGGAGTGCGGGCTCGTTCTTCACCAACCCCGTGGTGCCCGACGGGGAATTGGCGAGTGTCCTCGCCGCGATCGAGGCCCGACTCGGCGACGTCGCCGTTCCGCAGTACCCGGCCGACGGCGGAACGAAGTTGTCTGCCGGTTGGCTGATCGAGCGTGCCGGCTACTCCAAGGGGTATCCCGGGGACAACGCGGTCGCGCGACTGTCCACCAAGCACACGCTCGCACTGACCAACCGTGGCACCGCGAAGAGTGAGGACCTTCTGTCCTTGGCCCGTGACGTGCGCGACGGCGTCCAGACGGCGTTCGGCGTCCGGCTCGAGCCCGAACCCGTGACGGTCGGCTGCGCCATCTGAAGACGGGTCGGTAGCACAGGTAATCTGTTAGCTGTGCATGAACTGGGTTCCCGGACAAGTCGATCACGCGTGGCGTCGGTCGCGGCGGCGCTGATCGCGTTTCTCCTACTGCTGACCGGATGCACGGTCTCCGAGTCGGGAACCGCGACCGCGCCGCCCGAACCGGCAGTCGACGTCACCCTGAACCCGGCCTCGGGAACCGAGGACGTCAGCCCGGTGTCGCCGATCTCCGCGACCGCGGCGCAGGGCACCTTCACCGACATCTCGCTCGTCAACGCCGAGGGCCGTGCCGTGCAGGGTGTGCTCTCACCCGACCGGACCACGTTCACCGTCGCGGAGGCGCTGGGCTACGGCGCCACCTACACGTGGAACGGCACGGCACTCGGCACAGACGGCAAGTCCGTCGCCGTCGACGGCAGTTTCACCACGCTCGAACCCGACGCGACGATCGGCGCCACCCTCAACATCGCCGACGGCCAGGAGGTCGGGATCGCGGCACCGATCATCGTCCAGTTCCACGATTCCGTGGAGGACAAGGCCGCGGTCGAGAAGGCCATGACCGTCACGACCAACCCGCCCACCCCCGGCGCGTGGGCGTGGCTGGCCGACGACAACGGGTCGCGCGCGCACTGGCGTCCGCAGAACTACTGGGCCCCCGGCACCACCGTCGCCCTGGACGCCAAGCTGTACGGAGTGGACTTCGGCGGGGGAGCGTACGGCGAGGAGGATCTGTCGCTGAACTTCACCGTCGGACGCAGTCAGATCGTGATCGCGAACGCCCCCAGCCACCGCATGCAGGTGGTGCGCGGCGGCGAGACCGTCATGGACATCCCGGTCAGCTACGGCGAGGGCAACGAGGCGCGCAACGTCACGCGCAGCGGCATCCACATGGTGACCGAGAAGCACGAGGACTTCCTCATGTCCAACCCGCCGTTCTACGAGAACGTGCGCGAGCGGTGGGCCGTCCGCATTTCCAACAACGGCGAGTTCATCCACGCCAACCCCGAGACCGTCGGCGTCCAGGGTTCGTCCAACGTCACCAACGGCTGCATCAACCTGTCCCTGGAGGACGCGCAGCAGTACTTCGGCACGGCGATGTACGGCGATCCCGTCGAGGTGACCGGGACGTCGATCGACCTGTCGCCCGCCGACGGCGACATCTACGACTGGGCCATCGACTGGCCCGAATGGCAGTCCCTCTCCGCCCTCGCATAGGTGAGTGGCATTGTGTGCCCGGGCACACAATGCCACTCACGTGCGGTGTGGTCGGCGAACTTTCTCGGAATCCGGTGGAACCGAAACCGAATCGGCTGCGTCTATCTGAATGAGGGCACGCCGACGACGCCGTGTCCTCGGGCACAACTGTGGGGTGTCGTCCGCTGTCGAGGGGTCGACGGACGACCCCCGACAGTCCGAATCGGCAGGGGGACTCTGTGATGGGATGGATGTTGCTGGTGTCGGTGATATCGATCGTGGCGGGACTGTGGACCGTGGTCCTGCTCCTCGAACACCAGGACAGGCGGACGGCGGCGAGATCGCTTACGTCGTGCGGTGAAAACGTCCGGACGAGGCCTGATCTCGCGGCTTGACGACGATCTGGTCGATGTTCACGTGGGACGGCCGCGAGGCGACGAATCCGATGATGTCGGCGATGTCCGCGGCCATCAGCGGGGTGATGCCCTCGTAGACCTTGTCGGCGCGTTCCTGGTCGCCCTCGAAGCGCACCAGTGAGAACTCGGTTTCCACTGCGCCCGGGGCGATCTCGGTGACCCGGACCGGCTGGCCGAGGAGTTCGCCGCGCAGCGTGCGGTGCAGGACGGCCTGCGCGTGCTTGGCCGTCGTGTAGCCGGAACCGTTGTCGTACGCCTCCAGCGCGGCCACGGACGTGACGGTGACGACGAGGCCGTCGCCCGACTCGACCAGCTTCGGCAGCAACGCCTTCGTGACCCGGAGGGTGCCCAGGACATTCGTTTCCCACATCCACCGCCAGTCGTCGAGATCGGCCTCGGCAACGGTGGCCAGTCCCTTGGCGCCGCCCGCATTGTTGACGAGCACGTCGACTCTCGGCAGTACCGCGGCGAACGCGTCCACGGAATCCTGATCCGTGACGTCGAGTTCGAGCGCGGTACCGCCGATGTCTTCGGCGATCTTCTCCAGACGATCCAGTCGCCGGGCCCCGATGACCACATGAAATCCCTGCTCGGCAAGGGTGCGGGCGGTGGCTTCTCCGATTCCGGAGCTCGCTCCGGTGACGACGGCGATGCGGGTGTCAGGTGAAAGGGTCATGCCGTCATGTTAGGGCTCGTCGATGACGGAGTATCCACTCGCGTCGCCGGCGATGCTGCGGCTGCGCTCGCCCCGGATGTCGACGGGGACGTCGCCTGCCAGGGTGATGCGGTTGAGGCGCCGGTACTGGTCGTCGTAATCGGCGACCGCGTAGTGCTGGGTGGCACGGTTGTCCCAGATGGCGACGTCGCCGTCCTGCCAGTTCCACCGCGTGGTGAATTCGAGCGAGATGGCGTGATCCTGCAGAACCCGGAACAGCGCCTGCGACTGGGTGCTGCTCAGGCCGACGAGGCTCTTGATGAAATGGCCGAGCAGGAGGGTGCGTTCGCCGGTCTCGGGGTGCACGCGCACCACCGGGTGCTCCGTCTCGAAATACGTGGACTGGAACTCGGCGCGGTACTCGGTGGCCTTCTCGTCCTGCGCACGCTCCGCGCTGGTCGCGGCGTAGTCGTAGACGTTGGTGTGCGTCGCCCACAGGTTGTCGGCGAGAACCTTCAGGGGTTCGGGCAGTGCGTTGTAGGCGGCGACACCCGATGCCCACGTGGTGGATCCGCCGTAGGTGGGCAGTTTCACGGCACGCAGGATCGATGCCTTCGGGATGCGATCGACGAACGTGACGTCGGTGTGCCAGCTGTTGGCCTTGCCGTAGTCGGAGTCGATGGGCAGGATCTTCGTGCCGCGCGACGTGACGGTCGGGTGCGCGGTGGTGGGGGAGCCGAGGAGCTCCGCGAACTCGTACTGTGAGTCGTCGGTCAGGTGGTCCTGGCCGCGGAAGAAGATGACCTTGTGCGCGAGCAGCGCCTGCCGGATGAGCGACACGGTGGCGGCGTCGAGGTCGCCGCCGAGCCGGACGCCCTCGATCCGGGCGCCGATGTGGGCGCCGAGCTTGACGACGCTCGCAGCGGAGGGGGAAGCGTCGGCTTCGGTCACGGACTCGGGCGCGAAATCGATGGACATGATGGACCTTTCGGATACCGGAGGCGGTGGAGTCCCGTAACCGAACCATCGCGCCGCGCGTTACCGGAAGGATTTGCGTCACCCTGATCGCAACCGGACGGCGAACAACGCCCAGTGCCGCTTGGGGCGCTGGACGCTGCTCTCGCTCCCGGTGTCGACCGAGTTGTGGTGTGGGGGCTACCTCTTCCGGTAGGTGGAGGAGAACGGCGGACGCGCCAGCCGGAGCAGTTCGAGCGCGAGCAGGGAACCCCGTGGCCCCAGTTCGTCCTGATACCGCCGGATCACGTCCGTCTCGCCGCCGAGCGCGACCATGGGCGCTCCTGTCTCGACCCGCGTCCGCGCGGCGAGCTGTGCGAGAGCGAGCCGGCGATTGACGGCGTCCAGGATCTCCGCGTCGAGGCGGGCGATCTCGGCGTGAATTCGGCTCAGGTCGGCGGACCCGGTGGCGGGTTCCGCGTGGATCTCGGTCATCGTCGCTCCTCGACCTGGTGAAGACCTGGTGGCTGTGTACATCCATCGTCCGGCGACGGGCCGAATCCGGACAGCCACCCTGGGGGTGGAGAGTCCCACCCCCAGACACCCTCCGATTGGTGAAACCGGGCGAAGCTGCTATTTTCGTGTCATGTCCTCAGGCCAGTCGACCGCTCCGCGGGTCACCTACGTGACCTCCGCGCTGGGTTCGCGGCTGCCCTTGGCGCGGGAACTGTGTTGTCGCTGTCTCAGCATCTGCAGCTAATTCGCGCCGTCTTCTCCTGATCGACCGTCCCTCTCGTCCCATTCTTTTCGGGACGGATGCAGCGTTCGGACGAAGGTGCGCACCGCCTCCGCATGCAAGGACTGCCACGTGTCTACCCCCACGCTCACCATTCCCAACCGCACCGGATCCGCGTCCCGATTCCCGCGGCCGGCGTCGTCCCGTCCTCGTCTCCACATCGTTCCCCCCGAACTGCGCATCAGCGACGGTCCGGCCGCGGGTGTTCTGCGGGTTGCCCGGTCTCGGGGGCCGCTGTCGCGGGACGTCGCCGCGAAGGCGACCGGACTGAGCATTGCCACCGTCAACCGTCAGGTGTCGGCCCTGCTCGACCTCGGTCTGCTGCGTGAGCGCGGCGACCTCACGCCGTCCGGCGCGATCGGGCGTCCGCGCGTTCCGTTCGAGGTCAACCACGAGCCGTACCTGACGGTCGGCATCCACATCGGCGCGGTCGTGACCAGCATCATCGCGAGCGATCTGCGGGGAAAGGTCCTCGGCGCGGTCGAGGTGCCGACCCCGCAGGGAGCGTCCGCCGACGCGCTCACCGCCATCGCTCGCAGTGCACGAGCCTTCGCCTCCCGCTGGCACCGGCGCCGTCCGCTGTGGGCGGGTGTCGCGCTCGGTGGGCGAGTCGATCCGCAGACCGGTGTCGTCGACCATCCGCGGCTGGGATGGAGGTCCGCGCAGGTCGGCGCCGTCATCGCCACCGGACTCGGACTGCCCGTGTCCGTCGCCGCGCACGTCGAGGCGATGGCCGCGTCCGAGCTGCTGCTCAGCCCGGACAGCGAAGACGGTGTGGCGCAAGGCGAAACGGGCCTGTACTTCTACGCTCGCGAGACTGCGGGCATCGCGATCACCATCGACGGCCGCGTGCACACACCGTCGAGCGGCCCCGGTTCCATCGCGCATTTGCCGACCGGCTCGTCCGCGCTGTGCTCGTGCGGCTCACGCGGATGCCTCGAGGCGACGATCAGCGATCGCGCGGTCCTCTCCGCAGCCCTCGATGCGGGCATCCTTCCGGAGTCGAACCAGCGGCCGACGATGAGCGCCCTCTACAAGGTGGCGGCCTCGGGTTCCGTTCCCGCACATGATCTTCTGGTGAATCGCGCCCAGGTGCTGGGCAAGACGGTGGCCATGCTGCGGGATCTGTTCAACCCCGACCGGGTGATCCTCGGCGGTCAGGCGTTCACCGAGTACCCGGCCGGTATTCCGCACGTCGCGGAGGCCTTCGCGCAGGCGTCGTCGCTGGAGCGCAGGGACATTCGCATCTCCGGTTTCGGCAACCGGGTGCAGGAGTACGCGTCGACGGTGGTGTCGCTGAGCACCATCTACTCCGATCCGGTCGGGGCGATGCGCCGGACCTCGCTCTAGCGTCACGGCAATTCGTCGGCCGCACAGGCAACAACATGTGCGGCTGACGAATTCGTGTGAGCGGGTGCGGCGCCCGGGGAGGGCTCAGATCTTGCGCAGCCCGTCGAGGACGCGCTGCATCAGTTCCCGGTCCGGTCCGGTGGACCCGGCCGTCTCGTGCACGGTCACCGCCCCGGCGGCAGCCAGGTCGCCGACGAGCACCCGCGCGACCCCCAGCGGGATCGACGCGAGCGACGCGATCTCGGCCACCGACCGCGGCTCGGAGCACAGCGCGAAGACGCGGCGCGGTTCGTCCGGCGCCGGCATCCCGTCCACCACCGCCTCCCCGTCCGCGCCGGCCACGACGAGTGCCTCGAGCGGCAGATCGACCCCGGACACGGTTCTCCCGCCCGTGAGAATGAACGGTCGCACGATGGAGACGGTGTCCTCGGGCACCACCCATTCGGTGGACCTGTCGTAGGCCTCGGACGGTTCGTCGACGGGTTCGGGCACGGCGTCCACCTGCGCCGGCATCTCCTGGGCGGAGGCGGGCGGGACCCACTCGGACGACCCCGGCGACACCGCATCCGCTGTCGACGACTGCTCGTTCCGGGCGCCGCGCCCGCGTCGTGCGGCCGACCCGAAACGCGCCCCTGTCGCGCCGATCAACGGCCAGTTCTCATCGCTCACAGTCATCGGTCGGGACCCTTCTCGCACTACCCCACCCGCTCCATCGTCCCAAACCCCGCTGTCGTGTGAACGAACCGGTCCCTGTGATTCCGGCTACACGCTGCGCGCGAGCGATAGATTTGCAGCGTGACCCATTGGCGGCAGAACGCGGATCCGTTCCTCGCGCCCGATCTCGGCCGGTCCGCGCTGCTCGTCGTCGACATGCAGGTGGACTTCGTGGACGGCGGGACGGCCCCGATCCCGGGCACGTCGGCGGTGCTGCCCGCGATTGCGCGTCTCGTGGACGCCTACCGGGAGTCCGCGGCCCCGATCGTGCACGTCGTCCGGTTGTATGCGGGTGACGACGTGGACCTGTGCCGGCGCCGCGTGATCGCGGCCGGACTCGGCATCGTCGGACCGGGCACCGCCGGCTCCCAGGTGGCGCCCGAGTTGGGCGTGCCGCCGTTGGACACCGAGTGTCTCCTCGCGGGACGCCTGCAGGCCGTCTCGCCCACCGAGATGGTCCTGTTCAAGCCTCGGTGGAGTGCGTTCTACCGCACGGACCTCGACGACCACCTGCGCCGGTGGCGGGTCGACACGGTGGTGATCGCGGGGTGCAACTACGCCAACTGCCCGCGAGCCACGACGGTCGATGCCAGCGCCCGCGACTACCGGGTTCTCGTCGCCGCCGATGCGATCTCGGGCGTCGACGCGCGCCATCTGGAGGAGGCCGGACGCATCGGGGTACTCCACGCGGAGACCGACGAGATCGTCGCTGCGTTGCAACCACCCGAACTCGAAGTGATCAGCTGAGGGGAGGCGCCGACGTCGCGTCCGGCGGCGCACCCCGCCTGCGCAGTTCCGCGCGCGCCCGCTCGATGCCGCCGTGCTCCAATGCGGCGAGCGGTGACTCGTCCGCCCACACCAGCTCACCACGACGGCGGACCGTCACACTCATCGATCCCGCCAGGTGCTCGAGGGCGCCGGGAATGTTGCGACGCTCGGCGGGGAGCGGCACCGGCAGTACGTGGGCCGCGCCCAACGGTGAGGCGCCCTCGATCTCGACGCTCCACGTGCGGCCGCGACCGCGCAGCCACCACCGGTCGTCGGTGACGTGCGCGCGGACGGGGGAGGTGACCGGGTTGCCGAGGCGGATCACCGTGCCGTCGGGCAGCGCGACGACGACGGCCGTGACCTCGGTGCGCAGCCTGCCCGCGGTGATCTCGCCTCCCGCGAACGCGACACACGCCTGCCGGTCGGCGAAACCCTGGGCCTGACCCCACCACCAATAGTCGGGGAATCCGCCCTTGCCCCAATTCTTTTCGCCGTACACCTGGGCGCCGTCGAGGTCGATCTCGGTGCCGCCCAGCACGGCCGTTCCCTCGGCCCTGCCGCCGAGCAACCACGGATGCCAGTACTGGTTGAGTGCGGGCACGGTCTGGAACACACTCGACCCGCCGAGCCGGCGCCGCGGCCACGGGACCTGCGCGCCGACCCGGACGTCGAGCCGGGCGTCCGGCCCGAGATCCACCCGGACCCGGTCGACGGACCCACGGAACCGGTCGCCGGCGAACGCGCCGAGTCCGGTCGGGTTGGCGTAGCCCTCCGGATGCGCGGCGGTCCGCAGGAACCGGGTGGGGTGACCGGCGAGGCCGAGCGTGGCCCAGTGTCCGTCGGCGGCCCGGTTGATTCCGGCCAGCGCGACGACGACCTGTCCCGTCGCGGGCTGGGTGAACCGCCAGAAATAGCCCTCGATCGCAACGTCGTGCGCGGCGAGGAGGTTGCCGAACGGCAGATCCGCGCCCGTCGTGCGGTATGCCCGCAGCAGCCGCGACATCCGTCAGCTTCCCGGCTGCGGATGCAGCACTGCCTGCGACTGTGTCACCTGCGCCACGAGGCGGTCCTCGTCGTCCCGCAGTTCGGTGACGATCGCGACCGTGCTCCGTCCGGCGTGCAGTGGGCGCGCCGTCGCGGTGACGGTGCCCTTCCGGACGCCGCGGGTGAACACGGTGCTCGAACTCGTCGTCGACGTCGCCGCTCCCGCGGGCAGATTGAGGACCGCGCAGACGGCGCCGACGCTGTCGGCGAGCGTCATCAGCGCGCCCCCGTGCATGCCGTTCCCGGCGGTGGTGCGGTGCTGTTCCCAGTCGAGGTGCCCGACCACTTCCTCGGGCGCGGCCTTGGTGAGGCGAACCCCCGTGTGCACGGCGAACGGCATGGTCGCGACGAGATCAGCGGGATCCATACCCGTGGATGCTAGGCGCGGAGCCGAACCCGCGCAGGCAGTTTGCGAGGCTGGGTCACCGGATCTCGGAACCGGTCGGTCAGAGGGGAAGCGACGACTCCGCGAGCCCGGCCGGTGCCCCGCGTCGGCGGAACCACTCCCGGCCGAACGCCGCCAGAAGCTGCTCCTCGGGCATCTGCAGGAACGGGCCGAAATCCCCGATCTGGGTGGCGTGCGCATGCATCGCGGCGCGCTTGGCGTCCATCGCCGAGCTGACGTCCACGACCGTCGTGATCTCGGAATCGGGAAGCCCGAACGTGTCGAGGTCCGGCGTTTGAGCGTTGTCGGACCACTCGGGATTGGCGGCCAAGAGACTCCGGAGGTGGTCTCGGCTCACAGCAGCCTCGTAGACGTGCGGCACACCGGCCAGTTCGGCGGCGCGGATGCCGACGTGGTGAACCTGGACATGATCCGGGTGTCCGTAACCACCGTTCGGGTCGTAGACGGTGACCACGTCGGCGGATTCCTCGACGAGGATCGCCGCGACCCGGGCAGCGGCCTCCTCGACGTCGACGTTGCAGAACGCCGCGGGATTCTCGTTCTCCGGCGTTCCCGCCATCCCCGAATCCGCATAGTGCAGCAACACCACTCGCTGGGCGCCCAGCAGCGACGTCGACTCCTCCAACTCGCGCCGCCGCCGTTCGGCGAGTGATTCGCCTTCGGTCAGGATCCCGTCGGGGGCCTCGCCGAGCGCCCCGTCCGTCGCGGTGACCACTACGACGCGATGGCCGGCGTCCGCTGCCTGACGCATCACGCCGCCCGTCGTGAACACCTCGTCGTCGGGATGGGCGTGGAAACACACCAGGACACTCATGAGCGCAATACTTGCACGTGCTGGAAGTCGCGGCCACGATCTGTGAGGCTCGACGCGTGCTCGGTACCTATCGTCAGATCTTCGCGGCCCCCGGCTCGGCAGCGTTCTCCGCCGCAGGATTCGTCGCCCGCGTACCGATCGCCATGGTCGGCATCGGCATCGTCACGATGCTGTCCGAACTGCGCGGCGACTACGCACTTGCCGGCGCACTCGCCGCGGTGTTCGCACTGACCTACGCGTTCATCACGCCGGTCGTGTCCCGCGCGGTGGACCGGTACGGACAGTCCCGCGTCCTCCCCGTCGCGTCGGGAATCAGCGCGACATCCATCGCCGCGATGCTGGTGTGCGTCCGGTTCGGGACGCCCGACTGGGTGCTGTTCGTGTGGGCCGTCCCCGCCGGCTGCATGCCCACGATCGGTGCGATGGTGCGCGCCCGCTGGACCGAGCTGTACCGCGGCACGCCACTGCTGCGGACGGCGTTCGCGTTCGAGGCGGTGGTGGACGAACTGTGCTTCATCGCGGGCCCGGTGGTGTCCGTGGGGCTGTCCGTCGCGGTGTTCCCCGAGGCGGGACCGCTGGCGGGTCTCGTCCTGCTGGTGGTCGGCACGCTCGCGCTCGTCGCCCAGCGCGGCACCGAACCACCCGTGCATCCGCCGGCGCGCGACGGCCGCCCCTCCGTCGTCCGGACACCCGCCGTGTGGATCCTGGTGGCGATCATGGTGTCGATGGGCACGATCTTCGGCGTCATCGACGTCGGTGCGATCGCGTTCACCCGGCGCCACGACGCACCCGCCTCCGCCACTGTGGTGCTGGCCCTGTTCGCGGCCGGTTCCGCGGCGGCGGGCATCGTGTTCGGCACGATCCGGGTGTCCGCGTCGCTCCGGAAACAGCTGATGGTCGCGGTCCTCGCGGTGGCGGTCCTGACGATTCCGCTGCTGCTGGCCGGCAGCATCCCGGCGCTCGCCGTCGCCTACGCGGTGGCGGGAATGACGGTGGCGCCGATCATGATCGTCACCACCGGTCTCGTCGAGCAGATCGTGCCCGCGGCCGCGCTCACCGAGGGCATCACCTGGATCGTCACCGGACTGGGCGTCGGCGTCGCCGTGGGGTCGGCGCTCGCGGGCAGGATGATCGACGAATTCGGCACCACAGCGGGTTACGCGGTGGCGGCGGCCGCCGCGCTGCTGGCCTCTATGGTGACCCCATGGCTATTCGTGAAGCAGTCGGCGTCGACGGAACCCCCCTCGTCTACTCGGTGACCGGAGCCCCCGACGCGCGGGCCCTGGTTCTCCTGCACGGCTGGGCGCAGTCCTCGAAATGCTGGGGCCCCGGAGTGCTCGGCGAACTCGCGGCCCGCTACCGCGTCATCGCCGTCGACTTGCGCGGACACGGTTACTCCGGTGCGCCCGACACCGGCTACGACGACTCCGCGATCTGGGCCGGAGACGTCGACGCCGTGCTCACCGCCGAAGGCGTCACGTCCGGCGCCGTGCTCCTCGGCTGGTCCTACGGCGGCCTCGTGATCTGCGACTACCTGTCGTCGCACGGCACGTCCGCCGTCGACGGCGTCGTCCTCGTCGGAGCCATCACCAGCATCGGCCGCGGCGAGGCCGGCGGCAAGGTCGGCGCGGCGATGCGGGCGGCGATCCCCGACGCGATGTCGGAAGAACCGCGCGACGCGATCCGCGCGCTCGGCGCGTTCGGCACCGCGCTCACGGGACCGCCGGAAGGCAAGGGCGCCCAGTCGCAGGCGCTGTTCGGTGCCAGCCTCGCCACCCCGCCGCGCGTGCGGGCCGCACTGTTCAACCGGTCCGCGAGCAACGACGACCTGCTGCGGTCACTCGACGTCCCGGCGCTCGTCCTGCATGGCACCGAGGACTCGGTCGTCGACGTCTCCGCAGGTAGGCATGCTGTCGAACTGATCCCGCAGTCGCGAGCGTCGTTCTGGGACGGCTGCGACCACGCGCCGTTCGTGGAGGATCCCGAGAGGTTCGTCAAGGAGGTCGGCGACTTCGTCGACAACCTCGGTTAAAGGCGGCGATCGGTGAGGGAGCACTATGGAGTGGTGACGCCCATGCACAATTCGCGCCCCCGCAGGGTGGCCGTCCTCTCGGTCCACACCTCACCGCTGGCGCAGCCCGGTACCGGCGACGCGGGCGGCATGAACGTCTACGTGCTGCAATCCGCCATCCAGATGGCACGTCGTGGCGTCGAGGTGGAGATCTTCACCCGCGCCACGTCGTCGGCCGACGCCCCGGTTCAGGAAGCAGCACCGGGGGTCCTCGTCCGCAACGTCGTCGCCGGCCCGTTCGAGGGCCTGGACAAGCAGGATCTGCCCACCCAGCTGTGCGCATTCGTTGCCGGGGTGCTCCGCGAGGAGGCCCGCCACGAGCCCGGTTACTACAACCTGGTGCACTCGCACTACTGGCTGTCGGGTCAGGTCGGCTGGCTCGCCCGGGACCGGTGGGGGGTGCCGCTCGTGCACACCGCGCACACGCTCGCGGCCGTCAAGAATCTGTCGCTCGCCGAGGGCGACACCCCCGAACCCGCCGCCCGCCAGATCGGGGAGCAGCAGGTGGTGGCCGAGTCCGACCGGCTCGTGGCCAACACCACCGACGAATCCGATCAGCTGGTCCGGCACTACGGCGCCGACCCCAACCGCATCGACGTGGTGGCGCCCGGCGCCGACCTGACGCGGTACCGGCCGGGTGACCGCGCCGCGGCCCGGGCAGGGCTCGGACTCGACCCCCGCGAGACGATCGTGACGTTCGTCGGAAGGATCCAGCCGCTCAAGGCGCCCGACGTCCTGCTGCGCGCCGCAGCGGAACTGATCGCCCGAGACCCGGAGTCGACGCTGCGGGTGCTCGTGGTCGGAGGTCCCTCCGGTTCCGGGCTCGCCCGGCCGGACGCGTTGATCGAACTCGCGTCCTCCCTCGGCATCGCCGCGCGGGTGACGTTCCTGCCACCGCAGGCGCCCGATCGGCTCGCCGACGTATACCGGGCCTCGGATCTCGTTGCCGTGCCGAGTTATTCGGAGTCCTTCGGGCTCGTCGCCATCGAGGCGCAGGCCTGCGGCACGCCGGTGATCGCCGCGAACGTGGGCGGCCTCGGCGTCGCCGTCCGGCACGGCGAGACCGGTCTGCTGGTGGACGGGCACCGCACCGAGGACTGGGCGACCGCATTGCAGTCGCTGGTCTCGGACCCCGCCCGGCTCACCGCACTCGCGGCCGAGGCCCCGCGTCACGCCGAGAACTTCTCCTGGGAACACACCGCCGACGGACTCCTCGAGAGCTATCGGATGGCGACCGTCAACTACAACTACGGAAACGGCCCGAGCGAATTCTCCCCGCGTCGCGGACGTGGGCTGTGGAAGCTGCGCCGGGCCGGGGGAGTGCGCGCATGACCGACCTGGCCGACGTGATCGAGTCCGCTCTGACCGAACGTGAGTTGGACTTCACGAGGAAGGACTCGACGCACTTCGTCGTCGAGTTGCCCGGCGAGCGCAAACTCAAGACCACCACGCTGCTGACCGTCGGCAAGCACGGTCTGCGACTCGAGGCCTTCGTCTGCCGCAAGCCGGACGAGAACTTCGAAGGCGTCTACAAGTACCTGTTGCGGCGCAATCGCCGGTTGTACTCGGTGGCGTACACGATCGACAAGGTCGGCGACATCTACCTGGTCGGCCAGATCGCCGAGCACGCGGTGACCGCGGACGAACTGGACCGGATCCTCGGGCAGGTCCTGGAGGCGGCGGACGGTGATTTCAACACCCTCCTCGAACTCGGATTCGCGGGTTCCATCAAGCGGGAATGGGAGTGGCGCGTCTCACGCGGAGAGTCGCTGGCGAACCTGAAACCGTTCGAACATCTCATCGAGGATTCGCACGACTGAGCGCTGGTAAACCGCCCTCCGGTGGGAGATACGCGCGGGTAGAGTTGCGGCGAACCTGTGACTGTGGTCACAGGTCGCGTGCATGTTTCTGATGTTCACAGAAACTTGTACCGACTACTGCTGCTGCAACACGAGGGAGAGGCCCCAGTGAGCTTCAAGAGCCCGTTTCCGGACGTCGAGATCCCGAACCTCAGTGTCTACGAGTTCCTCTTCGGCCGGGTCGACCCGGCGGACCTGGACCGGCCCGCGCTGATCGACGGTGCCTCCGGCGCGGTCACCACCTACCGGACCCTCACCACCCAGATCGACGCGGTGGCCGGGGCACTGGCCGCACGCGGGCTCGCGGTCGGCGACGTCGTCGGCCTGCATTCACCGAACGTGCCCGCGTTCGCGTCGGTGTTCCACGGCATCCTCCGCGCCGGCGGTGTCGCCACCACCATCAACGCCCTCTACACCGCCGAGGACATCGCCAAACA
>NZ_JBHURF010000030.1:0-113220 GCF_042674125.1 Rhodococcus sp. NPDC056960
CGGAACGACCGGGGATAGGCACCATCGGCCCGCAGCCAGCAGGGTCGGCCACCGCGATCATCGCGGTTACGGTGCGCCGCCCCGGGGCATCGACCAAGTCGGTGAGAGCAGTCGGATGAAGATTGCGAAACTGGGCGCGCCGAACACCGTCCGGGTGTGTTCAGGCAACGCCGTCCACGCGGTCACCTCCTGCGCGGCGAGCATCACCGTAACGGTTGCGCCCACCCTCTCCAGACCATCTACGCCTCATGCACGTTTTCCTCCTCCCGGTGGGAAGCGTGCTTGAGCGATGCCGATTCCGCACCCGCTGGACGGGGAGCTGTCAGCCCAAACACGAGAATGGAAAGTGCCGCAACCATCAATGCAGCTGCACCAGCTAAGGTCGCCGAGAAGTAGCTGCCGGTCGAATCGCGAATGAAACTGAACAAATAGGGAAACGACACGCCCGCAACGCCACTGAATGCCAATGCGGTAGCATACAACGAGCCGAAATTCCGGCGTCCGTACTCCTTTAGTAGGAAGTATGCACCGAAGTCGGCTTCGGCGCCTCCGCTGACCGCGACCAGCATCACACCGATCGCGGCGACGACTACAGGTACCGCCCCGACGACACCTACCGACAAGGAACCAACTGCCGCCACCATCAAGATCGTGACTGCTACCGTGACCCTCCGTCGGGGAAAAATGTCGAGAAGCGTACCGCTGCCCAGACGACCGACCACCATTCCCACGCTCCACAGCGTGGTGACCGTCGTGGCGGCGGCTAGGCTCACTCCGCCGTCAAGCAGGATCGGCTGCAGGTTCGCGATGAACCCCGACGTTGTGCCTGTGACCGCGACAATACTGAACGAGAAGATCCAGTATCGGGGGGTGCGGAGGATTTGTCTGACGCTCAGGCCGTCGGCGGTATCCTCGCCTGGCGACAAATCAGCAACCGAGAGCGAGTATTCGTCTTGGCGCGGGCGGTCCTGCATTCCAAAGAGCACCGCTGGCAAAGAGATGAGGAGAGCAAATACGGCAAGCACAAAATAGCCTGCCTGCCAGCCGATATTGTAGATAGCGAGAGTAACAACCGGAATGGCGATCAGAGGCATTGCCGCCGAACCAGCACCGACCAAACCGAATGCTTTGCCGGCACCCTTGTCGAACCAAGATGCGACCGCGTGGTTAAAGGGCACGATATACACGAAGGACCCTACGATGCCAATAGCTACTGCCATGCCGTAAAATGTGAACTTGCTGATTGGCAGCGTCGCGAAGAGAAGAAGCAGTACTGCGTACGGGACGAGTCCCGCTACGATCGTCCTTCGAGCCCCCCAGCGGTCCGCTGCTCTACCCGCCAACGGGCCACAGCCCGCGAGCAGTAAGATGACAATCGGCGACACCAGCACTTCACTGGTACTCCAACCGGTTCCCTGCATTGTCGGCTTGACGAACACACTTGCTGTGTATACAAAAAGGACTGCGGCAGAACCGTATCCGATTGCGCTGAAGAGTACTGTGCGGCCACCCTGCTTCCACTCTGTCACCTCGCCGGCGTCAACGGATTCAGATTTTTTGGACAAAGCCATTGTTTTGCTCATCTCTAGAGAACGGCACGGATTTGTTGCTGAGCCATCCGTGATCAATTAGGTGACCGCTGAGCACAAGGCTTGCTCCTTCTTTAGTACAAGTATCAATTACACTGACTCCGCGACTCGAGACCTGGTACGCGATGTGAGGCTTCACCTTGGAACTTCTTTGCTCAGCTCGATTCAAGCGAGCCCTCATTGCCGGCACCGTGTTGTCAGGGACATACGATGAGAGGTTTCGTCTGCAAATAGCCACGCAAAGCCTCGATGCCCTTTCCTCGACCGTATCCACCGCGATTGTGGCCACCGAATGAAGTCTCGATGCGAGATGAGCAACATTCGCTGATATAGACCTGCCCAGCTTCGAGACGTGCAGCAATTCGGTGGTTGCGAGAAAGATTCGAGGTCCAGACTCCTGCTGCAAGGCCGGATTCGGAATATTGGCGACGTTATTGCGTTCACTTCATCAGTGAACTTCAGCACTACAAGGACCGGGCCGAATACTTATTACCGGGCGATACGCATGCATTTGTGACGTTGGTAAAGACTATTGCGACTGGCCTTGTGTGACGAAACCTTCTGAGCTTCAAATGCCTTAGTGCAGAAGTCATGGGAGACTCCGACGAGCCTGCCATGGTCGTCAGTGGACTCCCGCCAGAAAGTCGACTTTACAAGCTCAAAGTCATTGCGATCTATCCCGCGGCAATAGCGGCCATGTTCTTGTAAAGCGCTTGCTTGGCTATCAACGCGGTCACCATTCGGCGCTCCTCAGCATACGCAGCCGATTCGTCCATGGCCGAAACGACTCTCGGAATCACCGGACGAATCGGCCGCGATGCTATCCACCAGCGCATTCATGCCTCCCGCCAGACGAAAACGGCTTGAGCTCGAGCATCCGATTCAAGCTGTGGCCGGCCATCGCATAGTGCTTCACGAGAGACGAAACCCCGGCTTGATCTCGCAGCCCGCCAACCACAAGGCCGTCGAGCTGGTCAACGTCGCTGCGAATGGCGCTGTGGCCGTGCGGGTGCGACCCGCGAAGGACACCCCGCGGTTCGCGGCAACTGATCTGTCACGCCGACGCCGTGTCGCGATTCAAGAGCGATGAGCCAAAGTTTCGTCGGTAACTGATTTCGGCGACGAAGGAGCGGACGTCTTTGCTCCGTCGAAAAGAAATCCCTCGAACCCGCTGCTCCGCGACTTGTTCAGATATTCCACGTAGTTATTTAGGCCACCCAGGTACAACATGAACGGCACCGGCTTCTTACCCGGAACGTTCGCGCCGCGCTGCCAGTTGTCGGCGCTCCCTAAGGCAGTTCCGCGAGCGCTCTCCGCGACGATATTTGCCCATACCTTAGCGTCCTCCGCGGTTGTTTCGACGACCGATGCGTCGCGCTTGCGCGATTCGACGATAAGATCGGTTACGAAGTCGGAACCGGGTTCGGCACACCTGGGCACGTTCCCCCCTGGGATCTGCGGCCCGTTGACGAAAAACATGTTGGGGAATCCGGGTGTTTGGATGCCCAGGTATGTCTGTGGCCCGTCTGCCCACTTGTTGTTGAGTTTCTGTCCGTGGGCCTCGATATCGATGGCCTCGTACTCCCCGGTGACGGCATGGAATCCGGTTGCGAACACGATGACATCGAGGTCGAAATTCTCCTCCGTCGTTTCAATACCCGACTCCGTAATCCGGACGATCGGCGTCTCGGGGGTACACACGAGTTTGACGTGCGGAAGGTTGAATATCTCGTAATAGCCGGAGCCGCTATCGAACGGTGGCCTCTTCGAAATGAAGGGGTGATCCGGAATGAGCTTCTCGGCAAGGATTGGGTCCTTGACCCGTTCCTTGATCTTCTCGGCCAAGAAGTCGCGGAAGGCTTCGTTCTCCTCGCCGGCCGTGAACACCTCGGGATAGTTTGCCAAGACCTTGAGGAATCCGGGCACCTTATACACAGCCTCGAAAAGCTCGCGTCGCTGTTGCGACGTATGAGTGGCAAAATCTCCGGGAGCCGCGAGGTAGGTCTCCAGGAAACCCATGAACGAATTCAGGGTCCGCTCGTGGTACTCGTCGTAGGAATCCTGGATCTGAGCGAACTCGTCATCGCTGATGGGCTGGTTGTGTAGCGGCGTCACCCATTGCGGCGACTTCTGGAATACCACGAGTTCATCGACCTCGCTCGCAATCTCCGTGGCAATCTGAATGCCGGACGCCCCGACCCCCACCACGGCCACGCGCTTACCGGACAGTTCGACCGGCTCCTTGGGCCACCTCGCAGTGTGATGCACCGGTCCGGCGAACTTCTCTACGCCAGGAATCTCGGGTACCAGCGGGCGGGACAAGACGCCGAGCGCCGGCACCACGAACCGCGTTTCCACCTGTTCACCAGTGTTAGTCCGAACGGTCCACACGGCTCGCTCGGGGTCAAACCGCATTGACTCGACTCTGGTATTCAACGTGATGAGATCGTCGAGTCCGAATTCACGTACCGCCTTGTTGAGGTACGCCTCGATTTCTGGTTGTCCTGCGAAGTGCTCGCTCCAGCGCCACTCCCGATAAAGCTTCTCCGACGCGAAGAAGCCATACAGATAGGACTGGGAGTCGAACCGAGCTCCTGGGTAGCGGTTCCACCACCAGGTGCCGCCGATGCCCTCAGCGGCGTCGACCGCGCGGACGTTTAGGCCGGCTTGGTTTAGCTTGTGCAACTGGTAGATTCCAGTGATGCCGCAGCCGATCACCAGAGCATCAAGGACCCTTGAGGCTTCATATGGCGAAGCGGCCTGTTGGGGTGTCGTCGTCATTCGATCGTTCCCTTCTTCTTCATGACCTGATTGTTGGTGGGCGCCTGACCGGCGCGACGCGAGTCACACACGGGTGGGTGTCTGATGTTGCGGGGGTTTAACTCAAGCCACTGCGTGCACCACACCTCGTCGAGGATGATATGACGGGAGGCTCCATCCGCGTGTCAAAGAGCAGTTCTTCGAAGATCGCCCGGTGCTGCTCAATCCTCATATCGGGGCAGCGCCCCCACCCCCGCGACGAGCGTGCGGGCAGACGTCAGGGTTGACGAAAAACCAGATGACGACGTCGTCCTCGGGAAGTAGGTCGCCGAGCCAGCCGACGGCATCGATCCGCCAACGAGCACCGCACCGCCGACACGTATCCCGGCGACCGCGGAGCCGCGATCGGCACAGACCGTGACCACTCCAATGCACTCTCCCCTTCATCGGAAGCCGCGAAACACCCGTCAGGAGTCGCTGGAAAGACACGGTAGAGCCGCGTTGCCGCCCGATCAGCGACTTATGTCACACGAGGCCCGGCCTCCCGGGCAAGGAGGTGCCGGGGCGGGGCGCGGCCTGAGATTCGGCCGCCTGTTTTGAACAGTACAGCTGCGGCGGATTCATGCGGTCATCGCAACATCGAGTAGTTCGTTGAGCCTCTCGGTTGGAGTATGCCAGTCGTGGGTTTTGCGGGGTCGGTCGTTGAGTTCGTCAGCGACGAACTGCAGTGAGGCACCCCCTTGGGGTGGACGCCCCTGATGCTATGCAGGGGCGGGGCCTCCCGCTCCAGGTCCCGATCATGGCGGCGTCGCAGCAGCCCAGCCCCCGCGGGTTTCGGTGAACGCGACGAACTCCCCGGCCAACGTCCCGTAGGTCCGCACGGTCGAGGCCGAGCGCCCAGCCGAGCGCAGGTGCGCCTGGAACCGGGCGACCGTCTGGGCGCCGGCCACGTCCAGCTTGCTCACCGACGGGTTATAGTGGCGCAGCACCGCCCCGTGGACCGCGTAATCCTCCAGCATCTGAGCAACCCTGAACAAATACACATCGGTTCGCTTCAGGTGCCGGCCTGCTCCTTGTCGAAGAAACCACACGCGTCGTCGACCCACGCCATCGCCGCATCCAAGGAGAACTCCTCGACACCACGAGCAGCGAAGTGTTTCTGCATCGGCCGCCAACAGCCCCGGTGCCAAACGAGCGTCGAATCCTTGTAGCCCAAACGCTGTAACTCCGCCTCCAGGCCCGACACCAACGCAGACAAAGTCGCCATAACGAACTGACCTCCGATCATGGAGGCCCGGCACCATACCGGACCGCCTGACCAGAGGATCCGCGGATTATGCGCAGCGATCGACCTCTGACATCGCCGTCACCAGGCCTTGCACGCCAGCGCTGCGCATAACCTGGCACTGTTCATAAGGGTCTGCGATCTCGCCCTTGTTGTCGAACCCGTTCATGCACTATCCTTTCGATTCCTAGTGGGATCGGGAGATCGTGTCGGTCGGGTTCGAGCGGTACTGCGGCGATGCCGGGGCCATTGCGGCCAGTGAGCGGCAGGCGGAGTTCGTCCGTGATGCGATTGGGCGCAGGCCACAGCAGTTCGGGCTGAACCTTCGTGCGGACAAGACTCGGATCGTGTACTCAATCAGGAGGGTCGGGACCGGACCAGGAGTCTCCGGTTACCGAGTTCACCCTCCTCGGGTGCACGTTTCGGCGTCGCCCGGCTCGGTGACGTGACGGGAGACTGAAGGTCGGCTTCCTGCCCACGGTGAGCAAGCAGGCCAAGAAGTCCATGGCCAGGACCATCCGGATCTGGCAGTTGGGTCGCTGGACCGCGCTGAGTTTCCAGGCGATCGCTGCGATGATCCACCCTGCCGTGGCGGGGGATCAACTATTACGGGCGCTTCTGCAAGTCCGAGTTGATCCGGGTTTCTCGAGCAGCGGATCAACCCGTTTCTGGTGAAATAGATAGTGCGGAAGTTCCAAACGGTTTCGTCGTGCCAAGGGCCGCGCCCGCTGGAAAAATGGCCGAGATCGCTTCGGTGTATCCCGGCATGTTCGCGCACTGGAAAGCACGGCGCGTTTGCCTACCGGTTCGATGACGGGAGAGGTGCGACGGGAGACTGTCACGCACGGTTCGGAGAGCGGCGGCGGGTGCGATTCCCGCCGCCAACTCATCTCGTACGAATTACCTCGTGAGCCAACAGAAGCCACTGCCTCCGCGACGGTGAGCCGCTCGGTGACAGGACCGCTCGATATTGACGCCCCTGGCGCTGTGGGGGTCAGGCCAGTGACGTCCTGCGCGGCTCGCTGTCGGGTCCACAGGCCCACGTCGAGGGCATCCAAGGCCATGTTGGTGCGCAGCGATGTGGCACTGAACCGGTAGGGTACCTCCCTAATGCCTGGCGATAAGACTTCTCCTCTATGTCCAACCTGCAGGTACCCTGACTCACTTTCTCCACGATGACGCCTCCACGCTCAGCCGTAGTCGTCGTACTTGACGATCTGACCCTGGTGGATTGTCATGATGGTGCACATCTCGATGGCAAAACTTTCGCCCGCCTCCGCGAATCCGGGCATGTCCACCGCCGCAGTGCCGGACCAGGTGTGCTCAATCATGACCACGTCGTCGACTGCGACTATGCGTCGCCTGTCGCGGAAGTGCTTGTCTGGCAACGTCTTCGATGCACCTTCCTTGCCAGCGAACACGGCGTTCCGACCCACTCGGTGGACACCGCGGTTGTGGTGTGTCACTTCGACGTCCTCGCTCATCAGAGTGCGCATAGTGTCGAGGTCGTCGCTGTTGTAGCAGTCGACGTAGGAGTTTGCGACGGCCAGAAGCTTTTCGGAAGCGTTCATTGTTGCTCCTTTTGAATCGGCACCGACTCAATGCGTGGAACGGTCAGACGATTTGCGGAACAAGCTTCTTGAATTGGCGCTACCTCAGCCCATTTCGTTTCTTTGTTTTGTCCGCCGAATCTGTCTGATCGCGCTGCTTCAATGCCCCGTCGCAGAGGCCCACACGTCGTCCCGTCGCACCAAGCGAAGAACACTGCCATCTCCGTCGCAACCGACGAACACGCTGCCGTCAGGACTGGCTGCCAGGTCGTTGAACGGCATCCACGGACCGGGTGCATTCGGCGGTAGACCGGCCACTACCTTCGGGGTCACTCCAGGGCCGCCACCGATAGGCAGATTGTCGGCAATGACCGTTGATTCCCCCGACTCAAGCGAAAGGTGGTGCAGGCTACGGCTACCACGCGCCACGACATACAGATCAGACCCATTCACCGCAAGGCCGTGCGGGTCCTCTAGGCCGTCGATGACGATCGACACTCCGCGACCGTCGACACGCGAGACGCTGCCTGCATCCCCTTGGACCACGAAGAGCGACCCATCAGCAGCAGCGGCGACCCCCATGGGGCGCGCTAGACCCGAAGCCACGGTTGTTATGACGCCGTCGCGATCAATCCGCACTAGCCTGCCCTCGGAGGATTCAGCGACATAAACCGCTCCGTCAGCCGTGGCCGCCAATCCCACGACGTCACCGAGGTCAGTCGCAAGCGTCCGGTGCTCACCTCGCGGGTCGGTCTTGACGACAGTGCCCGCGGTCGTTGCCAGCAGAAGTGACCCGTCGTCCGCGAGGGCCAGTGATCGGAGAACGCCGGGAAACCCAGCGTCCATAAAGGTCCCCAAGCGCTCCACCGGGCCATTTGCTTGAACCGCTGCGTAGCTCCACGCATCGGCCACATACAGTGTGCCGTCCTCCGACACATCAAGCCCCATCGGGCCTATAAAGCCGGGCTGCACGATGTCTCGGAGCACGCCTTGAGTCGTGATTTGCGTGATCCGGCCATCAATCATGTTCGAAACGAACAGCGACCCATCGGGGCCGAAGGCACAGTTGTCTAGGCCAGGAGCGAGCTTGGCTAATGTTGTCGTCGTTCCGGTTCGCGGATCGATGGTGAGGACCGAACCCGCAGCCTCAGTCGTAACGATGTTCCCATCGGGCGTCGCCTTGACCGCCACCGGCGCGCTGAGCCCGCTCACGACCAGATGCGGGACCCCCCCGTCGAGATCCACACTCCAAATCTCGCCAGCGAGAACCGACGGGAAATACAGCCGACCATCCGCCCCGACGCTCATCCCATTAGGCCACTGAAGACCGTCGGCCACAAGCCGTCGTTCTTGCCCGTCTCGAAAGAGTTCAAAAATGCATCCGTCGGGCCGGAATTGGCCGATGAACAGTCGATCTCCGCTAGTTGCAATACCATTCGCATCCGGCACGTTCGAGTCGATCACTTGGAGCTCACCGAGGCTGTCACGTGCGGACACACGCCCCAACTCCATTTCGGCGATGTACATGGTACCGTCTGCACCGAATGCGATGTCGTCTGGACAGGTAATCGGATCGTCCGTGCGGCATATCGTTCGGACCACGCCGCTCTCTGGCATGACTGCGCTGATCTCGCTGCCGTACGCTTGGGCAACATAGAGTTGGTTGTCAGGCCCGAAGCTTATGCCGTTTGCGCCGATCAGCGCCGCAGGCCCGCCCACGCGCGATAGTGACCATTGAGACGCCGTCCGCACGGATGGGGGGATAACGAAACCATAACGGCCCGATTCGCTGTCAGCCACCGCAGTGCCCCTTGTCGCCGTAGCTTCACTAAGCAAAGAAACCCGACCCATCATAGGATACTCTCCTAGAACTTTGGGTGTCGTCGTCATTCGATCGTTCCCTTCTTGTTCATGACCTGATTGTTGGTGGGCGCCTGGCCGGCGCGACGCGAGTCACACACGGGTGGGTGTCTGATGTTGCGGGGGTTTAACTCAAGCCACTGCGTGCACCACACCTCGTCGAGGATGATATGACGGGAGGCTCCATCCGCGTGTCAAAGAGCAGTTCTTCGAAGATCGCCCGGCGCTGCTCAATCCTCATATCGGGGCCGCGCCCCCACCCCCGCGATGAGCGTGCGGGCGAACGTCAGGGTTGACCAAGAATCCGCCAACGCGCACCGCACCACCGACACGTATCCCGGCGACCGCGGAGCCGCGATCGGCACAGACCGTGACCACTCATGCACTCTCCCCTTCATCGGAAGCCGCGAAACACCCGTCAGGAGTCGCTGGAAAGACACGCTAGAGCCGCGTTGCCGCCCGATCAGCGACTTTTGTCACACGAGCCCCGACTGGGCTGTGTCAAGGAATTTAGACAGTCCTCGGCTTTTCGTTCGTGTCAGGCCGCCCTGGCTAGGTCGTCGGCGGCGGTCTGGTGTGCGTCGGCCCCGGCTCGGGCCGGTGTGCAGTAGCCGAGGCTGGATTTGAAGCGCCTCGGGTTTGATCGAGACATCGATTATTCGGAAGGATCATCCGAATCATTGGAGCACCTAACCTGGGCGCGTAAAGCCCAGTCCGAGGGCTCGGGCATTGGCAAGTGAGCTCCTGATAGGGCAGGGACGTAGACACTCATTGACCTACCAAGAGCTCATTTCTATCTCACTCCTTACACGCGGACGCTCACCGAGTTTTCGATGCACTCCCAATAGAATCCTTTCGCGGCGTGATGAACGAGAGCAACGGCGCGGTTTCCTACGCGGACCGCGAAGTCTCTGCACCTCACGATGCACACTCCAGATTATGAGTCGCATACTGGCCTTCCTACGGCCGAGTCCCGGCCTACTCTAGGGCGCGAATTCTAAAAAATACCGCGCGATATCCGAAAGCTGGTCTAGCGTAGCTGATTCGCTGCGACCGACGGGGCGGTGATCGTTGGACTCAATCATCTTGACACATTCCGAACGCCGGAATCACCCGGTGGTACATGTGTCTTGGGACGACGCTCGCCTATTGCCTCTGGCCGGGAACTCGTCTGCCGACCGAGGCCGAGTGGGAATACGCAGCCCGCCGAGGCCTGGAAGGGCGTCGGTACGCATGGGGAGACGAACTCACCCCACGCGGACAGTGGCGATGCAACATCTGGCAGGGCCGCTTCCCGGTGGAGAACACCGAAGAAGACGGCTAGCTGACGACCGCACCTGTGAAGAGCTACCGCCCCAACGGCTACTACCTGTGGCAGATGGCGGGAAACGTCTGGGAATGGCGCCAGGACTGGTTCGATGCGGACTACTGCGGCCAATCGGAACCGTTCGCTCCTCGAGGACCGGACGTCGGCACCATCGCGTCATCCGCGGTGGCTCCTATCTGTGCCGTTCCTCGTACTGCCACCGCTATCGGGTGTCCGCACGTTCGTCGAATACCCCGGACTCCACAGCCGGCGACATCGGATTCCGTTGTGCGAGTGCTTGATGTGAGGCGCGTCAACCTTCGAAGCAGCTATACCTGCAACTCAATCCGTAAGCCGACCCAACAGCGGACGGACCCGATAATCCACCATTTCGCGCATCACCAGCGCCGTCGTGGTGCGCTTGACGCCCTTGATGTCCAGAATGTCACCGGCCACCCGATACAGATCGTCCGCGCCCTTGGCTGCGACGTGGACGAGCAGATCGGCGACGCCGCTGAGTCCGTGCACCTCGAGTACCTCGGGGATCGCATCCAGCGCGGCCCCCACCCGGCCGAGTTTGCGTTGCGTGACATTGGTGAGCACGTAGGCCTGCAGCGGATAACCGAGAATCGCCGGGTCTATCCGACGTTCGAACGAACGCAGCGCGCCGGCCTCGTCGAGCTTACTCAACCGTGCCTGAACCGTATTGCGGGACAGCCCGGTTCGCTCAGCTATGGCCATTGCCGTGGCACGCGGGTCGTCGGACACGGCAGTCAGGATTCGAGCGTCGATCCGGTCGGCTCGATAGGTGCTTGGCACAATGCCAACCTCACTTTCATCCACACCCGCAACGGCGTGCATATTGCTCATTTCCCAGGTCCAGTATTGCGCAAAGAGATGGCTGCTGGTGGACTGTGTGCACACCCCGCAGATTAGGGAAGAGCCTCCGCAGACACAATCCGGCCGGCCTCCCCCTTCCTCGACCCCGCTCGGCCCGCGTCCGATCCGTCGTCGGCCGAGCCTGGTCCCAGCACCCGATGCAGTAGACCTGCCCGGTTCCGCGTGGTTGTCTTTGAAAGAGAGTTCTCCATGTCCCAGCCTGTCTCCGCCGACTCCATCGGCTCCCATCCGACCGGTAGCCCGGCGGTGTCGGAGGATTTCGCCGCGCTTGAGTCGATCCGGCAGCAGGTGCTGTGGTTGTCGACCTCGATGATCCACCACGCGAACCGAGTCCGGCCGAACCCCACCGGCCTGAAGGTCGGTGGCCACCAAGCCTCCTGCGCCTCGATGGTGTCGATCATGACCTCCCTGTGGTTCGAGCACCTGCAGCCCGGCGATCGAGTGTCCGTCAAACCCCACGCCTCCCCCGTGCTGCACAGCATCAACTATCTGCTCGGTGAACTCGACGAGAAGTACCTGACTACCCTGCGCGAATTCGGCGGGCTGCAGTCCTATCCGAGCCGGTCGAAGGACCCCGACACCGTCGACTACTCCACCGGCTCGGTCGGGATCGGTGCCACCGCACCGATCTGGGGTGCGATGGCCCGCCGCTACATCGGCACCCACCTCGCCGGCACCGGCCGGGGCCGCCAGTACTCCCTGGTCGGCGACGCCGAACTCGACGAAGGCGCCGTCTGGGAAGCCATCCTCGATCCGGGCATTGCCGATCTCGGTGAAGTGGTGTGGATCGTCGATTTGAACCGCCAGTCCCTGGACCGGGTCATCCCCAACATTGCCGCCCGCCGCCTCGAGAAGATGTTCGACGCCGCCGGTTGGCAAGTCATCACCGTCAAATTCGGCACACTCCTCGAAGAACTGTTCACCCGCCCCGGCGGCGGCGCACTGCGCGCCCGCATCCTCGACATGCCGAACCCGGAATACCAGCGGTTGCTACGCTGTACCGCGTCCGAGGTCCGCGACCGGCTGCCAGGCACCGGACCCGACGCCGCTCGCATCACCGAACTGATCGCCACCCTCGACGACTCGACACTGACCGCCGCGGTCCGCAATCTCGGTGGCCATGACCTCGCCGCACTGTCGCAGGCGTATCGGCAGATCGACGACACCCGCCCCACGGTTGTCATCGCCTACACCATCAAGGGCTATGGGCTGCCCACCGAAGGGCACCCGCAGAACCACTCGGCGCTGCTGACCGTCGACGAATACATCCAACTCGCTGACACGCTCGGCATTGACCCGCATCATCCGTGGGGCCGCTTCGCCGACGACACCGCAGCGGGCCGGCTGTGCGCAGCGGCGGCAGCGCGGCTGCACCGCGATCCGGTGCCGACGCCGCCCGAGGTCGCGATCCCCACCGATTTCGGGCGCACCCCCAAGGGCACCGCCACCACCCAGGCCGCCCTGGGTAGGGTGCTGCTGGATCTGACCCGCGAATCCCCCGACGCCGCCACCCGCGTAGTCACAGTCAGCCCCGATGTCAGCTCCACCACCAACCTCGGCGGCTGGGTCAACAAGGTCGGGGTGTGGTCCGCGGCCGAGCGGCAGAACTGGTTCGCCGACGATCCCGAAACGATCATGCACTGGAACGAACGCCCCACCGGCCAGCACATGGAACTGGGTATCGCCGAAACCAACCTCGTCGGGCTGATCGGGGAACTCGGCGCCACCTGGAGCCGCTGGGGACAGCCGCTGCTGCCCATCGGGGTGCTCTACGACCCGTTCGTCGAACGGGCGCTGGAGCCGTGGTCCTACGGCATCTACGCCGGCGGCCAGTCCATCCTCGTCGGCACCCCCTCCGGGGTGACCCTCGCCGCCGAAGGTGGCGCGCATCAGTCCATCAAGACTCCCTCGATCGGACTCGAACAACCCGGCTGCATCAGCTACGAACCGGCCTTCGCGATCGACGTCGAATGGTCCCTGCTGGCCTCCCTGTCCCGGCTCGGCCGCCCCGACGGCAGCTCCGCCTACCTGCGGCTGTCCACCCGACCGGTGGACCAGTCCCTCTCCGCGGTGCCGGCAGACCGGGCCGCGCGCGAGCGGCGACGCCGCCAGGTCGTCGCCGGCGGGTATCCCATCCGGCGCCGCGACAACCCGCAGATCACCATCGTCGCAATGGGCGCGATGATCACCGAAGCGCTCGCTGCCGCCGATCGGCTCGACGACGCCGGAACCCCGGCCGACGTGCTGTGCATCACCAGCCCCGGCCTACTGTTCGAGGCCTGGCAGGCCCGCCAAGGCCGGACCACCGGGGACAGCTGGATTCTCGATCAGCTCTTCCCCGCCGATCGGGCGACGCCCATGGTCACCGTCCTCGACGGCCACCCGCACACCCTGGCCTTCCTCGCCGGCATCAGCCGGGTGCGCAGCACCCACCTCGGTGTCGGCCGGTTCGGGCAGGTCGGCAGCCTCGACGAGGTCTACCGCTATCACGGCATCGACACCGACAGCATCGTCACCGCCGCCCTCGACATCCTTCCCTGACACGCCGATCCGGCGCGCTGCACCAGGAGCACGCACCCTCATGAGCACCGAACAACTCACCGGCACCGTCGTGCCCATGCCGGCCCTCGGCGAGTCCGTCACCGAAGGCACCGTCACCCGCTGGCTCAAACAACCCGGCGACCACATCACCGCCGAAGAACCCCTGCTCGAGGTCGCCACTGACAAGGTCGACACCGAGATACCCTCCCCCGTCACCGGTGTGCTGCAACAGATCCTGGCCGAGGAAAACGATGCAGTCGCCGTCGGCGCCGACCTTGCCGTCATTACCGAATCCGACTCGGCGCCAACCGCAGTGGACACCGCTACTGCTCCTGCCGTACAATCGCCGGACGAGGCCGAGGTGGCACCCCCTGCACCGACGCCCTCGACACCCCAGACCCCGAAGGCGACGCCGCCCCCGCAGGACGACGTCGTGGTGGAAGAACTACCCCGGATCCGGCGCACAATCGCCCGGCGGATGGTCGAATCTCTACAGATCTCGGCGCAATTGACGTCGGTGGTGGAAGTCGACGTCACCGCGATCGCACGACTGCGTGCCGCGCACAAGGACGCGTTCCATCAACGGACCGGTATCAAACTCTCGTTCCTGCCGTTCTTCGCCAAGGCCGCCATCGCAGCGCTCGCCGAGCACCGCATGCTCAACGCCTCCCTCGACCCGGAGGCCACCGAAGTGACCTACCACCGGCACTGCCACCTCGGCATGGCCGTCGACAGCGACCGCGGGCTAATGGTGCCGGTCATCCGCGATGCTCATCTGATGAGCATCGAAGCCCACGCCAGGGCGATTGCCGACAAGGCCGAACGGGTCCGCACCGGCACCGTCTCCCCGGACGAGTTGTCCGGCGGCACGTTCACCCTCACCAATACCGGCAGCCGTGGTGCGTTGTTCGACACCCCGATCATCAACCAGCCACAGACCGGCATCCTCGCTACCGGCGCGGTCGTCGAACGTCTCGTCCCCACTCGCGACGACGGCGGCTTGCGTATCGACGTACGGTCGATGGCCTATCTGTCTCTCAGCTATGACCATCGAATCGTCGACGGCGCCGACGCCGCCCGCTTCCTCACCGCCGTCAAGAACACCCTCGAACACGGCTTCACCGCAGCCGATCTGCTGTGACATTCGCTTGCCCCTGCCGAGAGGAGAAACGATGACCCCCGACGACCAGGCCATGCTCGACTTCCTGCTTCGATGGTCCCCGTTCGACGCCGGCGACGAATACATCCTCCCCGAGTTCGGCCTGACCCCCGAAGCCTTCTACCGTCGCGTCCTCACCCTTGTCACCGACCCGACCGACGAGATGGACGCCGGGACACGTGCGCGGCTCCGAGACATCTGCAAATCCAAGCTGCTGCGTTCGACGCGACGCACACATGTCGACACCACGAGCACGACGCACCGCACCGACCGTCACCCTCTTCGGAAAACTGCAAAGAACATCTCGTGAACCCACCCATCCACCTGTCCGGTCGAGTTCGAGCGGCGATCGGCTACGCCGGCCACCGCCGCATAGGAACTGGTGTCCACGCCTCGGGGGGAACGCCCGTACTACTCTATTGGCCGTCAGTGGGCACTTCCGTGTCCGTCTGCGGGCAGCTTGCGGATCTGTCGCACTTTGTGTGAAGCGGTCGGCGTGTCGCGGGATCGGTCTTGGCCGTACAGCGCGCGATCGTCCACTCGGGCCATTCGGTCGACCACGCCGGCCGCCCCAACGAATCGAGCATCGCGGCGGTCGGAAGGGTGTGGATGGCGCCGATACTGACCGTGACGGTGCACGATCATCGTCAGCGGAGACCGACCCTGCCGATGCTGCCCGGTGACCTGATCTTCACCGGCACTCCGTCCGGTTTCGGTGTGGTCCGCAAGCCTTCGGTGTTCCTGCGCGACGGCGATATCCTTGAGACCTGGGTCGAAGACATCCGCGCACGATCACCTCCACCTGCCGCACCGGAACCCCGTACCCGGACAGTCACTGATAGGTGTAAAGGCCCCGCCAGGAGGACGTGCCGAAATGCCGTCGGGAAACAACCCCGACGGCATCACTGCGCTGTGTGGCCGAGTTCGTTGCGCGGTAACTCACGAACATGGGTGAGCGGGCCCCTGGCGCGGTTTCACCGGAACTTGTGAAGGAGCTCCTCAACTTGGAATGCGCGTATGTTACTTGAGGAGGAAACCTGCATCGGCCGGCAGGGAAATTCCTGTGACGTAACGCGATTCGTCGGAGGCGAGGTAGAACACAGCGTTGCTGATGTCGACTGGATCGACCCACGGGATCGGCAGAACGTTTGCTGCGCGGTGGTTGGAATAACTAGGCCAATGTCCTCAATGTACGGTCATCGACGGACGCGACCCCGACAGACGACAGTTGACGACCGTCTCCGACAGCAGTCCGGAGATGCAGCTGTCTTAGATGGACCGGGACCGTAGGCAGAGCGAACTGGGGAACCGAATCTCGACACGATTCACTTCTGCGCTTCTGGGACTACAATCGGTAGTTGATAGTGAATCTGTGAGTCGCGCCGCGACAATCGCCAAACACCGTTTCGGCGTTCGAACTTGTCGTAGTACGTTGCTGCGATTGAGAGTCGTGAGTCACTAGAATCTGTAGCAACCGTTAGCACATCGGACGTGGCTTCTGCATGATCGTCGTCCGAGAACATCAATGAGATATTCGTTGTCCAATGGTGTGACTCCGGAAGTAATTCGATCCACACCAAATCTCGGATGAAATGTTGGATCTCCTCGATGCCTTTGTGTGCGCCCAAACCCTCTCCCATACCGAGGACACCATCGGGGTGCCAAACAGAGGAAAATAGATCAAGATCATGCTTATCAATTCCATGGCAGTAGTCGGCCATGAGCTTGACGATAGTGGCGTTACTTTCAAGCCGGTCGATTCGCTTAGTGAGCGCATCGATGGCCTTTGGACTTTCGTTCGAGTCGTACATTCATCTCTCCCTATTTTACTGGCGTGTTAGCTATGGCACCGCACTACCGGACTAGAACAGCGGGTTACACCTGCACCGAACTTGCACGTTCGCTGCAACCATCTCGCAGGGCCGCCGTACCGCTAGCACTAAACTCTGATGGCACAGAATGTGGTGCCCCGTGGACACTTCCGATTTTTGCATCGACGACGTTCCTGGCGTGCAAAAGGACCAACGGCGTCTCCGAGCAACAATCGCGTCCGGTCGTTGCCGGAGTTGTCTTGACCATCGTCGAAACGAATATGTCATCGAGAACAGATTCATGCCGTGTCAGGCCCGTCCTGCTCCCGTCCATCCCTTCCACCCGTTCGAAACGAACTTACTTTAATTGCCGATGCCAACCCGCTGCGAATTCCCACAGCTGGACGGCTAGGACTTTCGTCGGCTCCGTGCAACAGAGCGTTTAGCGCGCCAGCCCGTTCAGCTTCGAGATCCACACTGCAAAGAGCCAAATTACGGTCCGAACGTTCGTTGTCTGAACGATCCGGTCTTGCTGTCGTCCCAACGGTCCCAGTGGATGACGTCATCCACTGGTCTCCGGCGCACAGGTCCAAAGGCGCGGCCCGGCCAACCGACTGGAATCACGGTGCCCACACGAAGCTCGGCAGGAAGTTTGAGCTCCTCTCTGAACGAGTCCGGCGCGAAGTGGTGGTAGGTCGTAAATGCTGCCCCTAGACCTAGTGCTCGGGCCGCAAGCAATATGTTCTGGGACGCTGGAAATACACATGCCCAGGCGTAGAGTTCGTCAGGATCTTCCGGCGGAAAGCTCAACTCGGCACCAACCACGATCATCGCGGGCACTTCACCTACTGTCTCTGCGAGATGGGCACCACTTTTTGAAACGGGTTGATCTGACGGGTTCGACCGCGCGTACTCGGCGATACCGGCCGCGACCGCCGCGCCGAGCCGGCTAATTACCTCGGGGTCCGTGACAACCACGAAGTGCCACGGCTGGCTGTTGACGGGGCTCGGAGCACGTGTTCCAGCCCACACCAGCGTCCGTAACATCTCAATCGGAACGGGATCCGGCTTCAGGTAGCGCATCGAACGCGCACTTCCGATAACTTCAAGAGCCCCGAAGGAAGCTGCTGTTGTAGGGTCTTGCGACATCTTGTTCTCCTTTATGAGAGGTAACGCGTACTGCTTGAAAGTTTGCACTGGAGTTGTACTATCCTGTTCGTGCGCAGCCCTGATCTCACCGATACGCAAACGTTGCCGATACGAGGGTAATCACCGACAAAACCGATGAATCAGACCAGCGCCGCGATCCGCAGGGCAACCTGCCTCAGTGTTGGCTACTTCACGCGTCCAGTCGGACAAGCAAAGCCATTACCGTTGACTTCTAGCTCACCTCTCCATTCGAACGGCGAGATTATTGGAAATGCGAGTTGTTCGTGTTGCACCGAGAGTGCATTGCCGTCCATGGCCCTCTAGCCGCATGACGTAGACTTCTTAAAGTGTGCGGCGTGTTACTTAAGAATGAAACCAGCATCAACTGGCAGAGATACGCCTGTAACATAACGCGATTCGTCGGAGGCAAGGTAGAGTACAGCGTTGCTAATGTCAGCTGGATCCACCCACGGGACAGGTAGAATGTTTGCTGCGCGATAGTTGGAATCCGGCAGCTCGGCGTCACCTCGGGTGGGGTGATCAAGGTGCGGCATAAAAAGCTTCAAGAATGTATCGTTCTGGATCATGGGGGTATCGACAGTGCCCGGAAGCAAGGAATTCACTCTGATCGAATGTGGGCCAAGTTCGAGTGCGAGAGTCTTCATCAAACCCAGAACCCCCTGTTTCGCAGCGACGTAGTGTCCCAGATTCTGCGCACCGGTAGCTGCCCCCGCAGAACTTGTCAGAATGATCGAGCCCCCGCGACCACCAACAATGAGATGGGGAGCCGCGGCCTTCACCGTATAAAATACGCCAGTCAAGTTGATATCGATAACGTCCTGCCACGTCTGTGCAGTCATATCGAGTATAGGCGCAATTGAGACAATGCCTGCGTTGGCGCAAACAATATCGAGACGCCCCAGCTCTGCGACACCTTCCGCAATCGCGCTCTCGAGGGCATAGAGATCACGAACATCGGTCGCGATCGACACTATCCTTCGGTCCAGCTTCTCAACGAGTGCGGCTGTCTCTTGCAGTTCTTGCTCGGTACCTAACGTGTGATCAGCACTCGCGACATGATCACATATGTCTAGGGCGATTATGTCCGCGCCCTCTTCCGCAAGTCGAATAGCGTGGCTTCGGCCTTGCCCCCGCGCAGCTCCGGTGATTAGTGCGACCTTACCTTCAACGCGTCCCATGACAATTCCTTCTTCGATTATGTGTCTGTGTTGCCAGAACACACTGGACTAACTGAGTTGCCCCGAGCAGGACTCGCCATGAGCGAGTCGAGTTGTGTCTCCTGCGAAGGCCGCCGCTGAGGGCGAGCGACGGCCTCCAACTCCGCGGTGATTCGTTGTGGACTTTGCGTTCTTCTGAGCGATGCGAGCGTCGCAGTGACCGTTCGTACAACTCGTTCCGCCCTCGACCAGGGTCGACTTTATTCTCGATCAAACGCTCGTGTATCTAGCGGAATCCTCTACCTCGAGCTTATTCGCGCCTCAGGACAGTGCTAACTGGAGGTCTGCTCGAAGGCCAGAAACACGCTATCAATTCTTCTCTCAAACGAGTAACATACGATGCTCCTAGGAGTGAAACATTGGGTTGGTCGGACGTGACTTGAAGAGCACGGACCACAAACCATTCTTCGAAGTCTCCTAGATTCTGGGATCATGAACTGAAAAGTCACACCTTAATGAAGATTGCTACACCGAGGTAGGCGACGTCGTTGCGCTGTCGAAGAGGAATCCCTCAAAGCCGCCCTTGCGTGACTTGTTCAGGTAGTCGACGTAGTTACTCAGGCCGCCCATATACAGCATGAATGGCACCGGATCTTTACCCGGGACATTTGCTCCGCGCTGCCAGTTGTCGGCTTCTCCGAGCGCAGTTCCATCCGCACCCGCAGCAACGATAGCTCCCCATACCTCAGTGTCTTTCGTGGTAGTTTCCACGATCGATGCCTCGCGCTTGAAGGATTCAACGATAAGATCTGTAATGAAGTCGGAACCAGGTTCGGCACACCGAGGCACGTTCCCACCTGAGATTTGCGGCCCGTTGACGAAAAACAGGTTTGGGAACCCGGGTGTCTGGATTCCCATGTTCGTTTGCGGGCCACCTGCCCATTTGTCGTTGAGTCTTTGTCCGTATGCCTCAATATCGATCGCCTCATACTCTCCTGTAATAGCACGGAACCCGGTTGCGAAGACTATGACATCAACATCGAAAATGTCTTCCGTAGTCTCAATGCCTGACTCTGTGATCCGAACAATTGGCGTCTCGGGTGTACACACGAGTTTGACGTGCGGGAGGTTGAAGATCTCGTAATAGCCGAAGCCACTGTCGAACGGCGGCCTCTTCGAAAGAAAGGGCTCGTCCGGAATTAGCTTTTCAGCAACGGCCTGATCCCTGACGCGTTCTCTAATCTTTTCCGCCAAGAAGGCACAGAAAGCTTCGTTCTCTTCGCCGGCCGCAAACACCTCAGGATAGTTGGCCAACACTTTAAGGAATCCGGGAACGTTGTACACAACCTCGAATAGTTCGCGTCGCTGTTGCGGTGTGTGGTTAGCGAAATCGCCAGGCTGCGCTAGGTATGTCTCTACGAATCCCATAAACGATCTATTCAAGGTCTGTTCATGATACTCGTTGTAAGAATTCTGGATGTCAGCAAATTCATCATCGCTGATTTCGGCGTTATGCAATGGCGTAACCCATTGCGGTGACCTCTGGAATACCACGAGTTCACCGACTTCCTCCGCGATTTCCGTGGCAATTTGAACGCCAGAAGCGCCGACCCCTACCACAGCCACACGCTTGCCTGAGAGGTCGATCGGTTCCTTGGGCCACCTCGCTGTGTGATAGGCATGTCCGGCGAATGTCTCTGTTCCGGGGATTTCAGGTACCAATGGGCGGGACAAAACGCCGAGGGCTGACACCACGAAGCGTGTTTCCAGATGCTCGCCGGTGTTTGTCCGAACAGTCCACACAGCTCGCTCAGAATCGAAGTACATTGACTCGACTCTTGTGTTCAACGTGATGAGGTCGTTAAGTCCAAACTCGTGCACTGCCTTGTTGAGATACCTTTCGATTTCAGGCTGCCCTGCGTAATGCTCGCTCCAGCGCCAGTCCCGATACAGCTTCTCCGAAGCGAAGAAGCCATACAGATAAGAAGGAGAGTCGAACCGAGCGCCGGGGTAGCGGTTCCACCACCAGGTACCACCAATACCTTCAGCGGCGTCGATCGCTCGGACGTCGATGCCGGCCTGGTTCAGCTTGTGTAGCTGATAGATGCCGGTGATGCCGCAGCCGATCACCAGGGCATCGAGGACCTTTGATGCTCGTTGTGGCGAAGGAGCCTGTTGGGGTGTCGTCGTCATTCAATGTATCCCTTCTTCATGACCTTATTGCCGATTGGCAGAACCGACGCAGATGTCGCGAGCACTACGTCTTGCGCCGCGGGGTTCGACTCGGAGACCGCGAGCACTCGTCAGGATTCGCTTAGGAGAACACGCTATGGCCTGTGTCTGTCCAGATCAGTGACTTTAGTCACAGATGCCCCAGAGAATGAGGTCGCCCTCAGTCATCTGACCGCGCGACTCGGCGGGGCAGCGTGACGTCAGCAGCGTCAACGTCTCCAATCGTGTGGTCTCACTCGCCACGAGCGTCAAACGCTGCATGACTTCGACGTGACCGAGGCAGGGCTGGCCAGCGGGTGCCACCGCCGGGGGCACCTCGGGCGATCAACGCGAATCTGATGCGGCTGTTGATCCGGCGGCCCGACCCCACCCCACGGTCCTGTCGGGGGGCGGCGATGAACGCGACGCAGCTGTCGCCCCAGCACCGCACTCCCCCACCCGTCGTGGGGCGTGGTGATCCTGCCGGCCGACCTGCCGGCTGTCCCCCCCGCGCCGGGAAGGCTCATGCGCGGCCGAAGAGCTGCCGCACGCCACCATCGTCATCGACCGCAAACAGTGCCATCCCCAACAGATCCAGAATCCGCTGAGGTGCCCGCACTGCAGCCTGCACCGAACGCGGCTCGTCACGAACGACCAACGCGAACGACACCGACTGATCCGGCTCGCTCGGCATCCGCCTCACCAGCTGCCCGATCGCGGAATCGACATCCAACCCCGGCGCGGTCGTCGCACCCTCAACCTCGACGTAGAGCAGGTGTCCACCCTTCTCGGCAACGATGTCGACGACATCCACCTCGGTACGGACCGTCCATCCCCGAGACGACAACCACCCCGCGAAGTCCCGGGCCACGCGAACCTCATCACCCCTCATACCGGACACGGTCACCCTCTCATCCCGGACACGGCAAGCCTGAACGCCAGTTCCGAACCAACCACACCACACCACACCGCAACGCCAGGTATGGCTGTGCCACGACTCAGGCCCCGGCAGATCATGCCGCGAGCCCGCCGTAACCCGTTCAGAACCTCATCTAGGTCACCCATGTACTCGACTGACTGCCAGAGACATTCGGGTGAGGGATGGGTGACGACGCCGCCCAGAACCGGCCACCAAGGCGGCCGCCGCCGATCATTCTCCCCGGTGCCGAACCGAATGGCCGCCCGGCCGACCCCGGAGCATTCTCCTTCTTCGTCGACAATGACGGTGAAGCGTCACGATGGATCGCCCGCGAATCGGATGTTAGGTGCGTCACAGCAGGTGTCATGACCCCCGGATGGGGGCGTCGCGGGAGCCATGCGCCGATTACGGGAGGAGCCCGAGTCGACGAGCACGCGATACCGCCTCGACCCGGGAGCGGGCATCCAGTTTCCCCATTGCTCCACGCAGATAGTGCTTCACCGTTTCCGGTTTGATCGACAGCCGTTGCGCCACCACGGCGTTGGTGCAGCCGAGCCCCACATAGGTGAGGACGTCGATCTCACGCCCGGACAGGGTGACGTCGGTGTCGGGGAGGTCGCCGCGGGACAGGCCGACGAGTTTGTCGGCGAGAGCGTGCAGGCTTGTCGCGAGTGCCGAGTCCGGGACGGTGCGCATCAGTGCCCGCAACTCGGTGTGGATTTCACGGATACCCTCGATTATCGCCGTTGTTGTGAGTGCGTGCCCACCATCGACAAGTGTGTCGATCAACTCGACCCGTCGGTCGACTTCATCTCGAATGGTGATCTCGGCGGCAAGTCGATCCGCGGCCCGTCCCAACAGGTCGACAAGTCGATCCCCGACGGGAGTGGACTGACGAAGTGCGCCGTACAGTATGGCGCGCGGTCCGCCGTCGACCACCACCGGTACCGCGATGATGGATCGTAGTCCTTCGTTGATGACTGGCCGGTCGTAGTCGTGGGTGATGGTCTGCGCCGTCGCGTAGTCCTCGACCCACTGGGGCCGACGCTGGGTCATCGCACACCCGCCGAGGCCCAACATCGGCGACACCAGCAGGCCGCGCAGTCCGGCAGTTCTGGTGCCGATCGTCTCGGAGATCTTCAGGGTTCCCGCTGCGACGGGGCCGCCGAATATCACAGCGGGTGTCGCGAACCCCGCTGCGATGACGCGTAGCTCGGCGCGCAAGGCATCGTCATCGCGCGGCCGCAGCAACCGCGCTGAACCTTCTACATCTGAAACCGTCACCATGACCTCTCCGGGCGGGCGCCCCCATGACTCGCACAACGAAAACCGTAATGGTCCCACCACATTCACCCGCTTCGGGACGGGTGCTTGTGGATCGCCACGTCACTTGAGGTTGTCAATCCTCGAGTAGTCCTCCCGAGGCGGAAGCCGCCTCGACGCCCTCTGCCGAGTCGGCGCACGCCTGCGCGTAGCGCAGCGCAATGCGGGCGGATGCGATGTGTCGAATTATTCGTCGCGCCGCAGTGCCCCACCGATCTCCGTGGAGGAGGCCGAACAGTGCGACCACAATGTGGAGGACCAGCGTCGGCATCGGGTAGTCCCTTCCGAAAGTAGACGACGGCCGAGTTGGTACCGGTCGTCGCACGCCTGGTCGAGTGCGCTGAGCGCGTCGGGTTGTCGCAGAATTCGAGTCGCGATGCGACTCACGAGCAATGCCCGGGCCCCCGGGGTGGGGCCGGCAGTGGACGCCCTACTGTGAGGTGCCCGAGACAACGGGGCTAGGGTCCATGAAGATCAGGTACTCGGTCACCTTGTTGTTCTCGACGCGGGTGCGCGTGACGGCCGGGAGTGTGAAGGATTCACCGTTCTGCAGGGTGTAGGTGACCTCGACCCGCAGGGCCGCCACGTTTCCTTCCGACCATTCCTCGATGATCTCGTGGCGCATCGATGCCACCGAGGTCAGGTACTGCGCTACCCAGGATTGGATCGCGCTCTTGCCGATGACGGGGGCGTTGTTGCCCATCCGGAAGACGCAGTCGTCGGAAAAGAAGTCGAAGAACGCCGCGATGTCGGTGTCGGCGGCTTCGAGAAGTTTGCGGGTGGTCTCGACCTCGGTCGTAGCTGTGGTCATCGCGGACTCTCTTTCTCTGCTGATGTGACGGAGATGGCCCCGGCGGTGGTGGGGTGTCGATCTGAATTCGAGATGGGCACGATCCGGTGAGCCTCTACAGCTCTCAGGCCCAGCGCATGGTCTCTGTGGGGTCGAGTCTGGGGAGACGATCGAACCACGGATTCTCACCGGGGTGCCCGATGTTGACGACCAGGATGGATCTCCAGGTCGTTCCGGAGAAAAATTCGGTGTCCACTCCCGTGGAGTCGAAACCGGCCATCGGCCCGGCTGCCAGCCCGGCGGCACGGACGGCGAGGATGAAGTACCCCGCTTGCAGGGACGCGTTGAAGTTGCCCGTTCGCTCCCGCAGCGCGCCGTTGGCGGCGAAGACCTCACGCATCTGCGGCCGGATGGGAAGCAGTCGGGGAAGATGCTCGTGAAACTCGCTGTCTACCGCGAGAATGGCGGTGACGGGTGCTGAGGTCGTCTTCGCGCGGTTACCCTCGTCCAGGTGTTCGAGCAGTCTGCGTCGGCCGTCGTCGGTGCGTATGAACTGTACGCGCAGCGGTTGGGAGTTCGCGGCCGTCGGCGCCCAGCGGGCCATTTCCCAGATCTGTGCGAGTTGGTCATCGCTGACTGGTGTCGATGCGAAGTTGTTGACGGTTCGCGCCCCCACGAACAGCAGGTCTCTGGATGCGTCGTCGAGATAGTCGATCGTCGAGTTGCTGGTCACCAGCGCGTTTCTCCTGATCCTGTGCAGGCGGTGGTATGGGAACGGGGATCGGGTACCTGCACGATTACTCGATTGCCCATCCCGAGCCTCGGCTGCCGCGGGTCGCGCTGCGGCCGACGCTCGGGATGAGGGGTAGCAGTATCCGGTCAGAGGAGTGGATCGGACACGGGCAGGTCGAGGGTGAACCGGCCGATGGTTTCCGAGGCCGTGTCGATGTCGAGGAAGGCGTGCACCGACAGCACGGACAGGTCACGGAAGAACCGCTGGATCGGTGCCGAGGTCCGGTACCCGTCGCCGCCGATTCCGCGCGCCATGTCGTTGAGGGCGTTGCGGGCCAGGTCTGCCAGATAGGCGGCCTTGAGCTTCATTTCGGCACGATCGCGGGGGTCGGACTGCTCGGGCCGCTGCGCGGTGAGGCGCTCGAAGAAGGCGTTGAGGAGGGTTTCGGCGGCGTCGGCGGCGGCCAGCGCCCGACCGAGGCGCATCTGGGCGGCCTGCTTGCCGGAGGCCTTCTCCTGGCTGATGGTTCCCTGCCGGTCCCGGGTGCGCTGGACGAACGCGTCCGCGGCGCCGCGCAGGGCACCGACGACGACCGGGGTGACCTCGGCCATCGCGAACGGCAGGAACGGCAGGTGGTACATGGGGTTGGGGTGGATCAGCTGCCCGGGTGCGGTCCCGGCGAGGGCGAGAGCGAACGGCCCGGTGCGGTAGTCCGGGACGAAGACGTCGTCGACGCTGACGTCGTTGCTGCCGGTGCCGGCCATGCCGGCGATGTACCAGGTGTCGAGGATCTTGACATCCTCACGGGGCACGAGAAACCACAACGGGGTGGGGGCACTGCCCTCCTCGAACACGACGCCGGCGAAGGTGAACCAGTCCGCGTGTACCGAGCCGGAGTTCCACGCCGTCTGCCCGGTGATGCGGTAGCCGCCGTCGACCTTCTGCACCTGTCCCAGCGGGGCGGCGGTGCCGGCGGTGAGGGTGTAGGGCTTGTCGGCGAACACTTCCCGTTGGGCCTGTTCGGTGAAGATGTTCACCCGCCAGGCCGCTCCGATGTAGAAGGAGGTGACCCATCCGGTCGACGGGCAGGCCGCGCTGATGGTGCTGACGATCTCGGCGGCGACGTCGAGTCCGAGTTCGAGTCCGCCGTATTCCTTGGGGGTCAGCGTGGCCAGGATTCCCGAGTCGATGAGGTCGGTGATCGTCTCGTCGAGGGGAGCACGATTTTCTTCGGTCTTCTGGGCGCGTTCGGCGAAGGCCGGTACCAGGGCGTGGACGCGGTCCATGAGTTCGGTGCGGGTGATGTCCATTGTCTTCTCCGGTGTCGGTGAGGCTGGCTGTCGTTGTGATGTGGGGATCGGCGCGGCGGTCAGGGCATGCGGGGACCGCGGCTGTGGCGGTACGGGCTGGTTGTGTGCGGGTCGCGTGCGGCCTCGCGGTGGGTGTTCAGTGGACGTTGTTCTGCAGGTCCGGGCCGTCGACGAGGGTGAGTCCGTATCGGTCGGCGAGGGTTTCAGCGTCGTGTCGATCCCCGACGCTGGTCGGGTCGGCGATGCCGTCGAGGTCGGCGAACACGGCACCGGAGTACTGGGTTGCCGCCGCGTCGGTGAGCGCGAGGGCGAGGGCGGCGGTGGTCAGGCGCGTCCGAAACTCTGTGGGTGTCACGCGAACCGGAACCAGGTGCCCGGGCCTGGTGAGGTCGTCGGCGACCGTGGTCGGGTCGGCGAGGATGCGGGCCGTGCGGGCCCGGTCGGCTCCGGAAATCCCGGTGGTAATACCGGCAGCGGCGTCGACGGTGACACATTGACCATGGCCGAGCGTGGAACTGACCCGACGCGTGGGCGTCGCCTCCGGCAGGACGAGGCGGTCACAGATCCGTTCGTGCAGCGCGACCTGCAGAAATCCGGTGGTGTGGCGGATCAGGAAGGCCATCTGCTCGGTGGTCGCGTCACCGGCGCACCCGACCAACACCACGCGGCGGTGGTGGCTGAGAATGATCAGCTCACCGGTGGCGAGGGCGCGGCTACCTGCGGCGATCGTCGACCAGGCCCGTTGGTGTGGGGCGCAGGCCGCGAACGAGGTCGTCATGGCGTGCCTTCCTTCTGCGAAAGATCCTGCTGCGGCGCCGGATTGAGCTGTCCGCGGCGGACTGATCGAGTGGCGGGTTATACGGATTCGAGCGCCGAGTGCGTGCCGAACACGCGACGGTGATAGGTGAGAGGATCGCTGTAGTTGTTCTCAGCCGCAACGACGTGGCCGAGGACGACCACGTGGTCGCCGCCCTCGACGAACTGCTCGACGTCACAGGCAATCCACCCGGCGGCGCCCGCGATTCGGGGAAGGCCGTGGTCGAGGTCCCACCGCACGCCGTGGAACTTACCGACTCCGCCCTTCTTCGCGAACTTCAACGCGGTGCCGTGTTGGTCGCTGGCCAAGACGTTCAACCCGAACTTCTTCGATGCCGTGATCAGTTCGAGCGTCTCGGAGCCCTTGTCCAGGGAGACCAGGACCATCGGGGGTGTCATCGACAGGGAGGTGAACGCGCTGACGGTGGTGCCGAAGGGCAGCCCGCCGTCCATGGAGGTCACCACGGCGACCGGGGTCGCCACGTGCGCCATCACATCCTTGAACGCTTCCTGGACAGGGCTCGAGGGGGTGTGCATCGAAAGACTTCCTTCTGTCGACTGCGGTTCTCACCGCGATTCCCGGCGGAGGAACGGTGTTCGTGATCACCGGAAGCTGGTGTGTCCTACACCACAAGTAGACCGCATGAGTGGCCTGGTTCGCACTACCGCAGAACCCAGGGTTCTCGCCGACTTTTGGTTTCTGAACCAGCCGGGGGTTTGGGCTATCGGCCTACGGTCGCTACCACTGAGCGATGGGGGCGTCTTTAAGCCACTCATAAATGCGGAGCGCGGCACGCAGGTCCGTGGTCGATCCCCCCGCCGGCGTGCACAAACTCAGGGCCTTCTGCACTCGATAGGTCACCGTGTTCTTCGAAATATGCTCCGCAGAAGCTACTTTGGCCAGACTGTGGTCCATGTCGAGATAGAGACTCAGGGTCGAACGCAGACCCGCCATGCGAGAGTCGTCGTCCGCGAGCGGGCCCAGCAGACGGGAGGCGAACTGCACCGCAGCTTCCGGGTCCGCGAGCAGGAGCACTTCCAGGGCGATGTGCTCGTGACCGGTGGTGGTCGGCGGATGGCCTACCCGCAGGCGAACCAACCGCTCGACCGCACGGGCCTCGAGGTGACTCTTGCGGAACCCCTCCATCCCGGATCCGAGCTGGCCGGCGACGACGAAGGTGTCACCGAAGGTCGGGAGGGAGGCCGACAGGGCGCGCGTCGGATCCGGGGTGACCGCCCCCCACGCCCAGATCGCCTGGAGTCCGACGGGGATTACCAAGGTTGCCGTCGGTGTTCCCCAGTGCCGCAGCACCGGATCGACGACCGCCCGGAGATCATGACTCGAGTGCGGGCCGCTCCAGGCGATGAGGGCCACGTGGTCGCCGTCGAGAGGGTAGCCGAGGACCTGAGCGGCGTGAGCGGATTCGATGGGGCCCGCGGCGATGATCTTGGTGACGAGATCGAGTCGCGCCGCCGACACCCCCGCCGCCCACGCGCTCTGCTCCTCGATAAATGCGGAGGCGGCCACGCCGGTGAAGTCGTCGAGGACCTCGAACAGCAGCATGGAGATGTGGCGCAGTTCGGCGCTGCTCTCGCTCGGCGGGATCAGGCGGGTCGCCGCATCGAGCAGGGCCGCTGCCAGCACGGCGTACCCGACCCGGATGGCCCGCAGCAGATCGTTGAGCTCCATGCCTCGGCGAGCGAAATCGACGGCGATCTCCTCCACCTCGGCACTGGCCAGCGAGGTCTCCGACTCGTCGATGCCAGCGACCAGCGTCAAGGCCCGCAACGCGGTCGCCGTGGTCGCCCGCCGCAACGCGTCCGGAGGTGACACTCCCTCACCCAGTGCCGGGACCTTCCGGGAGATTGTCGCGGCGATGTCCTGACCGACTTCCACGGCCCAGGTCACCGCACCGTCGCCGAGAACGGCGCGAATCCGCTCGGCGTCCGGGCTGAGCCACTCGAGCTCCGAATTCCGGGCACGGGTTCCCGACAGTTCACCAGTCCAGTGCGGCACTCGACGTCCTTCCGATCCGACTCAACAGTACAACCGACACACCACCCGATTGGGCTGTGAACCAATTTCTCCCGAAATTCCTGTTCCGTAGCCAGTAGCCATCCGCGACGGAATTTCGTGAAATGGTGGGACCGCAACGTGACGGGGACCACAGCAAAGGCCTTCGGCGTACGTTCGCGGCGAGCTGTTATCAAATATAGCCCGGGTGTGGATCGCACCGTAAGCCGTAACGGACATTTCAACCTAGGTCCCACACATCCCTCACGGTCGCCGACCGTGATCGGAATCGAAGGAGTCAACGATGACCGCCACCCCCAAATTCGCGCACGTCGTACTGCAGACCAGCCGGTTCGAGGAGATGCGCGACTGGTACTGCACCGTGTTGGACGCGCACGTGGTCTACGAAGGGCACGGATTGTGCTTCATCACCTTCGACGAGGAACACCACCGGGTGGCGCTGCTCGGCGCCCCGGTACAGCTCGAACCGCGCAATCCCGCAGCGGCGGGCATGCACCACACCGCCTACACCTTCGACACCCTCGACGATCTGCTCGACCGGTACGACGCGCTCAAGGACAAGGGCATCGAGCCGAAGGTCCCGATCCAGCACGGGGTGACGACGTCGCTCTACTACCAGGACCCGGACGGCAACTTCGTCGAACTGCAGATCGACAACTTCGCGACGCCGGACGAGGCAACGGCCTACATGAACGGCCCGGAGTACGGCAACAACCCGGTCGGTGTCTCGTTCGTCCCCGAGCGGATGCGCGAAGCGCTCGCCCAGGGCACCCCGGTCTCGGAGATCACCACCCACTCGTGGGCCCTGCAGACCAGCCCCGACCTGCCCGACCCGATGGCGGCGCTGACCAGCTGAGCTGCTCGCGCTCGGCCCGGCAGAAGCACCTCTCTCTCACCGAAGGACACCTTTCATGCGTGTGGCAAACCAATCCGGCCGGCTCCAGATCGTGGCAGACGGGATCGCCGTCGACGTCGAGACGGCCAGCGGGGGCCGGTTCTCGGCGGACCCTCAGCAGATTTACGACCGGTGGGACGAGTTCACCGCATGGGCAGCCACGGTCGACATGAACGACGGGGCGGCGGTGGTCGAGTCGGAGCTGTCGGCTCCGGTTCCCCGGCCCGGCCAGATCTTCGCCGTCGGCGTGAACTATGCCGACCACGTCGAAGAATCCGGGCTGACCCTGCCCGATGCGCCGTTCGTGTTCACCAAGTTCCCCGCCTCGATCACCGGCCCCTACGACACCATCGAACACCCCGGCGGGTCAGTCGATTTCGAAGTCGAACTCGTCGCGGTCATCGGCAAGGAAGCCCGCAACGTGCCCGCCTCCGACGGCTGGGACCACGTTGCCGGGCTCACCCTCGGGCAAGATCTCTCCGAGCGGGACCTGCAACTGTCCGGTCCCCCACCGCAGCAGTTCACCCTCGGCAAGTCGTTCGCCGGTTTCGCCCCGATCGGGCCGGTCCTGGTCACCCCGGACGAATTCGAGAACCCGGACGACATCGCGGTCAGCACAATCCTGTCGGGGGAGGTGATGCAGAACTCGCGCACCCGGCACCTGATTTTCCCGATCCCGGTCCTCGTGTCCTATCTGTCGTCGATTCTGCCGCTGCGCCCCGGCGACCTCATCTTCACCGGCACCCCTTCCGGTATCGGATTCACGCGGGATCCCAAGCGGCTCATCGGCGTCGACGACGAACTCATCAGCCGCGCCGACACCATCGGCGAGATGCGGCACCACTTCACCGCCGCAACCCGCCCGCACCCCCTCACCACTGTTTCCAGGAGCACCAGCCATGTCTGACATCACCGTTCCCGTCCTCATCGTCGGCGGAGGCGGGTGTGGACTGACCACCTCGATCCTGCTGTCCGAGCACGGCATCGACCACCACCTCGTCGAGCGGCACGACAGCACCTCCCATCTGCCGAAAGCCCACTACCTCAACCAGCGCACCATGGAGGTGCTGCGCCAGGTCGGCGTCGCGGACTCGATCTACGCGGTCGGCACCCCGCCGAAGAACATGGGTAAGACCCGGTGGGTGACCTCCCTCGGCGGCGACGGCGAACTGGACGGGCGCACCCTGTACACCCTCGAATCGTTCGGCGGCGGACGACTCGAAAGCGCATACGCGGTCGACAGCCCCTGCCCGTCCACCAACTACCCGCAGATCCGGCTCGAACCCCTCCTGCGGGAGCACGCCGAGAAGAGGGCACCGGACTCGATCCACTTCGGCCGCGAACTCGTCTCGTTCGAGCAGGACGAGAACGGAATCCACGCCGTCATCCTCGACCGCGACACCCAGGAGACCTACACCGTCCACGCCCAATACCTGGTCGCCGCCGACGGCGGCAAGACCGTCGGACCCGAACTCGGCGTGAAAATGGAGGGCCCCACCGGGATCCTCGACATGGTCAGCACCCACTTCACCGCCGACCTGTCCCAGTGGTGGGAGGACGACGTCCTGATCACCTGGCTGCTCAACCCCGAGGGCGCCGGATCCTGGAACAGCGGCGCCATGGCCGCCATGGGCCCCACGTGGGGCAAGCACTCGGAACAATTCGTGCTGCACTTCACCTTCCGCCCGGACGATCCGGCCCGGTTCGACGAAGAGGCGATCGTTCCGCGGCTGCGCGAGCTGCTCAAGCTGCCCGACCTCGAATTGAAGATCCACAAGGTCAGTCACTGGATCCTCGAAGGGGTGCTCGCCGACAAGTACCAGGTCGGCCGCATCTTCCTCGCCGGCGACGCCGCCCACCGACACCCGCCCACCACCGGTCTGGGCCTGAACACCGCCATCCAGGACGCCCACAACCTGGCCTGGAAGTTGGCCGCGGTGATCAAGGGTGACGCCGCCCCCGCCCTGCTCGACACCTACGAGCCCGAACGCCGCCTCGTCGGCATGCGCAACGTCGACTGGGCCATGTTCACCTTCCTCAACCACATGGTCGTCGACGCCGGCCTCGGCCTGATCCCCGGCCAACCGCTCGAAGCCCAGGTCCAGGTGTTCCGGGACTACTTCTCCGACACCCCGATGGGCGAAACCCGCAGGGCCCGCGCGGCCGAGGTGATCAGTACCCAGCGCACCGAATTCCAGGCCCACGACCTCGAAATCGGCTTCGCCTACCAGGACGGGGCGCTCGTCCCGGACGGCACCGAGGCACCGCCGCGCGACCCGATGGGACACACCTACCACCCCACCACCCGCCCCGGCCACCGCCTGCCGCACGCCTGGCTCGAGCACGAAGGCCAGCAGATCTCCACCCACGACCTCACCGGCAACAACGCGCACTTCGTGCTCATCACCGCCGCGGACGGCGCCACCTGGTCCGACGCCGCCCGGGTGGCCAACGACAAGTTCGGTATTCAGATCAAGGTCGCCCAGATCGGCGCCGGCACCGACTACACCGACCCCACCGGCCGCTGGAGTGAACTCCGCCAGATCGACGACACCGGCGCCATCCTGGTCCGCCCGGACAACCACGTCGCCTGGCGCGCCCCCGGCGCCGCCGCCGACCCCGCCGACGAGCTCACCCGCGCACTCGGCACCGTGCTCTCACGCTGACCCCACCGCACGAACATCCCTCCCCGCGGGCAGACCCAGGCACCACGTCTGCCCGTGGCGGCGGGAGCCGGAAAGGACGCACCAACAATGACCGCCCCAGGACGTGAAGTGTTGTGGACCCCGCCGCCCGAGCGGGTCGCGGCCTCGAACATGAGCCGATACCAACGCTGGCTCGCGGCCGAGAAGAACGTCTGCACCACCGACTTCGACTCGCTGTGGAGTTGGTCGATCAGCGACCTCGAGACGTTCTGGCTCTCGATCTGGGAGTACTTCGACGTCATCGCCTCGGCGCCCCCGCACACGGTGCTCGCCGACCCCCAGATGCCCGGGGCCCGGTGGTTCCCCGGCACCGAGCTGAACTGGGCCGAAAACCTTTTGCGCCATACCGACCAGACCGGGCCCGCGATCATCTCGGTCGACGAAAACGGCACCACCGGGGAACTCTCGCGGGCCGAGCTGGTTGCGCAGGTCGCCAACCTCGCCGCGCACTTCCGGAAGATCGGGGTGCAGCCGGGCGACCGGATCGCGGCGGTGCTGCCGAACATCGCACCCACCGTCGTCGCAGTGCTGGCCGCGGCCAGCATCGGTGCGGTGTGGTCCTGTTGCGCACCAGATTTCGGCGTCAAAGGCCTGGTGGACCGGTTCGCGCAGATCGAGCCGACCGTGCTGATCGGGGTCGACGGCTACCTATTCAACGGCAAGCGCATCGACCGCCGGGACGTCTTCGCCGCCCTGCTGGACCAGCTGCCGACGGTGCGGCACGCCATCGTCGTCGACAACCTCGGCCTGCCCGCCGAAGGGACGCATCGGCAGAGCATCGCCCACTTCGCCGACCTCGTCGTCGGCGACGCCGCAGCCGAGTACGAGCAGGTGCCGTTCGACCATCCGCTGTGGATCCTCTACAGCTCCGGCACCACCGGGCTGCCCAAGGGCATCGTGCACTCGCACGGCGGCATCCTCCTCGAAGCCCTCAAGGCCAACACGTTGCACTACGACCTCGGCCCCACCGATCGGGTGTTCATCGCAGCCAGCACGGCATGGGTCGTGTGGAACATGCTCGTCAACGTGATGGCGGTCGGCGCCACCCTGATCACCTACGACGGCAGCCCCACGTTCGGGCGGCCCGACCACCAATTCGAGATCTGCGCCCGGTACGGGGCAACACGATTCGGCACCGGAGCCGCCTACCTGACGTTGTGCGAGAAGGCCGGCACCCGGCCCGGTACCGATTTCGACCTGTCGAGGCTGCGGTCGATCATGTCGACCGGTTCCCCGCTGCCGGACAGCACCTGGCGGTGGATCTACGACACGGTCAGCAGCGAAGTTCATTTGGGTTCGGACAGCGGCGGCACCGACGTCGCCACCGGCTTCATCGGCGCCAACCCGCTGAGCCCGGTGCGGACCGGCGAACTTCAGGGCCCGTACCTGGGGGTCGATGTGCAGGCCTGGAACGACGCCGGTAAGGCGGTCGTCGGGGAGGTCGGGGAAATGGTGATCGCCGCACCGATGCCGTCGATGCCGATCTACTTCTGGAACGACCCCGACGGCCGCCGATACCGGAACGCCTATTTCGAGACGTATCCCGGAGTATGGCGGCACGGCGACTGGATCACCATCGACGCAGACGGCGGCTGCGTGGTCCACGGCCGGTCGGACTCGACGATCAACCGCGGCGGAGTCCGGATGGGGTCGGCCGACATCTACCAAGCCGTCGAAGCCCTCCCCGAGATCGCCGAGGCCCTCGTGATCGGCGCCGAACTACCCGGCGGTGGCTACCACATGCCGCTGTTCGTGGTCCTGCGCGACGGATACGACCTCGACGAGGCGCTCGTGGACAAGATTCGCGCCACGATCCGCCGGGAGGCCTCTCCCCGGCACGTCCCTGACGCGATTTTCGACGTCCCCGCCATTCCCACCACCCGCACCGGTAAGCGGCTCGAGATTCCGGTCAAGAAGCTGATCCAGGGAGTGGCCCCGGAGACCGCGATCAACCGCGCCACCGTCGCCGACACCACCGCCCTCGACTGGTACATCGACTACGCCGAACGCTTCCAGCACAAGAGTGCAGGCACCTCGACGCTCACCTGAGGACCAGTCCTCGAGGTGGCCGGGGTTTCGGCGGCCCCAGCCGTGAGTTGGGCGTGTGCCCAGCAGTGTTCAGGGCGCAATCGGGTCGAGCGCCCGAAGCGCGATCTGCTCGTTGTCGTCGAGATGCTGCCGGGTCGCTGCGGCGACCTTCCTCATATTGCGGGTGCGCACGACGGTGAGGATGTCCGCATGCGCGTGTTCCCGGCGCTGGTGCTCGTCCGGTTCGGCCTCGCGGCCCGAGAATGCCAGGCGGATATACCGTTCCGCGGCGTGCCACAGGCCGTCGAGCACGCGCAGGTCCCAGGCGGTGGCGGCGGGCCGCAGCAACTCGTAGTGGAAGGCGTGGTGCGCCTGGTAGATGTCGTCGAGGTCGAGGCTCTCATCGCCGAACATGGCCACGTAGCCGTCGAGGCGGCGCAAGTCGGCGTCGTCGAGCATCTTGCAGGCGCGGCCGGCGATTTCCGGTTCCAGCTGCCGGCGCAGCCGATAGATTCCGTGCAGGTCCTCGTGCGAGAGCGGGGCAACCATCGCACTTTTCCCGGGACGAGTCACCACCAGACCCTGGGCCTCGAGCTCTTTCAGGGCTTCCCGCACCGGAATGAAACTCACCCCCAGCTGGCCGGAGATTTCCCGCAACGAAAACGTCTGGCCCGGACGCAGTTCACCGGAGAGGATCGAACGCCGGATTTCCTTGGCGACCTGCTCGGGAACGGACGTGGGTGTCAGCGAACGCACCAGCGGTTGCGGGCTTCTCGTGCTGGTTGCCACGACCATCTCCGTCTCACTCACCGTGTCGAACATCGCCTCACCACGTACGACGTAGGTTATAACACCGGTTCGGCGCTGGTCCGCGTGTGGATCGACGGTGTCAGTCGGTGAGCGTCTCGACCAGCGGCGTGATCCGATAGTCGACAGTAGCCGGGCGTCGATCGGGTCCGCTGTGTGCGTACTTGGCATTGTGCCAATCCCACCTTCCCTCGAGAGCCCCGAAGACGTGCATTCTGCTCATTCGTGGCACCGACTATTGCGCAGTCGGAAAAATCCTGGTCCACTGTTATAACAGGTGGGTGGCGGTCAGACCAGATCCGGTACCGCCGCATTCCGATCCCGCATCCGACCGCACACACCCCGTCGCCGGTCGAGCGGTTTGCTCCCGGCCACCCCGTCGGAGCCGTTCTGATAGTTGCGCGCGCCGCAGCGATTCGCACTTGTGAGGAAAGAGAATCCGATGCACAACACCCTGCCCGCCGACCCCGGGACCGTGTCTCCCCCCGCCCAGGCCGGCGGTTCGGTGGATCTCGAGACGCTCGAAGCCATTCAGCGGCGGGTGTTGTGGCTGTCCACGTCGATGATCCATCACGCCAACCGGATCCGGCCGAACCCGACGGGTCTGAAGGTCGGCGGGCATCAGGCCTCGTGTGCGTCGATGGTCTCGATCATGACGTCGCTGTGGTTCGAGCAGCTTCAACCGGGTGACCGGGTGTCGGTCAAGCCGCACGCCTCCCCGGTGTTGCACGGCATCAACTACCTGCTCGGGGAACTCGACGAGAAGTACCTGACCACACTGCGGGAGTTCGGCGGGCTGCAGTCCTACCCCAGCCGCTCCAAGGACCCCGACACCGTCGACTACTCCACCGGCTCGGTGGGGATCGGCGCGACCGCGCCGATCTGGGGGGCGATGGCCCGCCGGTACGTGCAGACCACCACCGGCGGCGCTGGGACCGGCCGCCAGTATTCGCTGGTCGGGGACGCCGAACTCGACGAGGGCGCGGTGTGGGAGGCGATCCTCGACCCGGGCATCGCCGACCTCGGTGAGGTGGTGTGGATCGTGGATCTGAACCGGCAGTCCCTGGACCGGGTGATTCCGAACATCGCCGCGAACCGGTTGGAGAAGATGTTCGACGCCGCCGGGTGGCAGGTGATCACCGTCAAGTTCGGCAGGCTGCTCGAAGAGTTGTTCACCCGCCCCGGTGGGCCGGCGCTGCGCACCCGCATTCTCGACATGCCCAACCCCGAGTATCAGCGGCTGCTGCGCTGCAGTGCCGATGAGGTCCGCACCCGCCTGCCCGGCGACGGTCCCGGCAGTGCGGAGATCAGCGCCCTGATCGCCGGCCTCGACGACGGCACCCTGACCGCGGCGATCCGCAACCTCGGTGGCCACGACCTGTCCGCGCTGACCGCGGCCTACCGGCAGATCGACGACACCCGGCCGACGGTGATCATCGCCTACACCATCAAGGGCTACGGGCTGCCCACCCAGGGCCACCCGCAGAACCATTCGTCGCTGTTGTCGGTGGAGGAATACGCATCGCTCGCCGCCGATCTGGGCATGGATCCGGCGAACCCGTGGGGCCGGTTCGACGTCGATTCCGCGGCCGGGCGGCGGTGCGCGGACAACGCGCAGCGACTGCGCCGGGATCCGGTCCCGGCGTCGCCGGCGCTGACGATCCCCACCGACATCGGCCGCACCCCCAAGGGCACCGCCACCACCCAGGCCGCGCTGGGCCGGGTGCTGCTGGACCTGACCCGAGAGGCCCCCGAGGCCGCCAAGCGGGTGGTGACGGTCAGCCCCGACGTCAGTTCGACGACCAACCTCGGCGGGTGGGTCAACAAGGTGGGGGTGTGGTCGGCGGCCGAGCGCCGCAACTGGTTCGACGACGACCGCGAGACCATCATGCACTGGAATGAGCGGCCCACCGGGCAGCACATGGAACTGGGTATCGCCGAAACGAACCTGGTCGGGTTGATGGGGGAGCTCGGCGCCACCTGGAGTCGCTGGGGGCAGCCGCTGTTCCCGATCGGGGTGATGTACGACCCGTTCGTCGAACGGGCCCTGGAACCCTGGTCGTACGGCATCTACGCGGGCGGGCAATCGATCCTGGTCGGTACCCCCTCCGGGGTCACCCTGGCCGCCGAAGGCGGTGCGCACCAGTCGATCAAGACCCCGTCGATCGGTCTCGAGCAGCCCGGCTGCATCAGCTACGAGCCGGCGTTCGCGATCGACACCGAGTGGACCCTGCTGGCCAGCATCGGCCGGCTCGGTCGCCCGGACGGCACCTCCGCGTACCTGCGGCTGTCCACCCGCCCGGTCGATCAGACCCTGGCCGCCGTCCCCACCGATCCGGCGGCCCGCGAGCGCCGCCGCCGGCAGGTGGTGGCCGGCGGGTATCCGCTGGTGCGCCGGGACGACGCGCAGGTCACCATCGTCGCGATGGGCGCGATGATCACCGAGGCCCTCGCCGCGGCCGACCGGCTGGCGGAGCAGTCCATCCCGGCGGACGTCGTGTGCGTCACCAGTCCCGGGTTGCTGTTCGAGGCCGTGCAGGCACGCCAGGGCCGCGGGTCCGGGGAGAGCTGGATCCTCGACCAGTTGTTCCCGGCCGATCGGGCCACCCCGATCGTCACCGTCCTCGACGGTCACCCGCACACCCTGGCCTTCCTCGCCGGCATCAACCAGGTGCGCAGCACCGCCCTCGGGGTCAGCAGGTTCGGGCAGGTCGGCTCCCTCGACGACGTCTACCGCTACCACGGCATCGACACCGACAGCATCGTCCGCGCCGCGCTCGACATCCGCCGCTGATCACAGAGACCTCCGCACTCGAGGCCAGGAGCACACCACCACATGACAACCGAACAACTCGAAGGCACCACGGTGCGGATGCCGGCGCTCGGGGAGAGCGTCGACGAGGGCACCATCACCCGGTGGCTGAAACAACCCGGTGACCACGTCACCGTCGAGGAACCACTGCTCGAGGTCGCCACCGACAAGGTCGACACCGAAATCCCGTCCCCGGTCACCGGGATACTCCACCGCATCCTCGCCGAGGAGAACGACGTCGTCGCCATCGACGCCGAACTGGCGATCATCACCGCGTCCGGCGGCACGGCCGCAGCTCCCGCGGACCCTCCCATACCGGCACCTGTTGCGGAGGACCCGGCCACCACGACCGCGGCACCCGCTCCGTCGCAGCCTGTATCAGGCTCGACCACCGAAAAGCTGCCGCGGATCCGCCGGACCATCGCCCAGCGGATGGTCGAATCGCTGCACATCTCGGCGCAGCTCACCACGGTCCTCGAGGTCGACGTCACCGCGATCGCCCGGCTACGGGCCACGCACAAGGACGGCTTTCTCGCTCGGACCGGACTCAAGCTGTCTTTTCTGCCGTTCTTCGCCAAAGCCGCCGTCGACGCGCTCGCCGAGCACCGCGTCCTCAACGCCTCGCTGAACCCCGAGGTCACCGAGGTGACCTACTACGACCACTGTCACCTCGGCATGGCCGTCGACAGCGAGAAGGGGTTGATGGTGCCGGTCATCCGCGACGCCCAGGATCTCCGGATCGAAGACCTGGCCCGGGCGATCGCAGACAAGGCCGACAAGGTCCGCACCGGCACGATCACCGCCGACGAATTGTCCGGCGGCACCTTCACCCTCACCAACACCGGCAGTCGCGGGGCACTGTTCGACACCCCGATCATCAACCAACCGCAGACCGGGATCCTCGGGATCGGCGCCGTCGTCGAACGACTGGTGCCGACGCGGCAGGACGGGGAACTCCGTATCGACGTGCGCTCGATGGCATACCTGTCCATTTCCTACGACCACCGCATCGTCGACGGCGCCGACGCCGCCCGCTTCCTCACCGCCGTCAAAGTGCGGCTCGAAAACGGCTTCACCCCAGACGATCTCTGACAAAAAATGGCACAACATACCCAAGGGGACAGGGAGGAAATGATGACCCCAGAGGATCAGGCCATGCTGGCGTTCGCCACCAAATGGTCCCGATTCGGCGGCGGAGACGAATACATCCTGCCCGAGTTCGGCATCACCCCAGTCGTGTTCTACCAACGCCTCCTCACGATGGTGACGTCCACCCTGATCAACGACGTCGACTTCGCGACCCGGACATACTTGAGGGACTTCTGCTCCAGCAAACTCGCCCGCCCGGCCTCGAGAGCTGTCGCGGCATCACGAGTGGCCATGTGATCGCTCCCCACCGGTGGCCGCCGCACAGTGGCGGCCACCGGTGCTCGTGCGCCCAACCGGGCGCGAGAGTTTGCCTCCAACATAGGCTTCAGGGCTACCCGCTCCGGGTTGGCCGGGCGACGAGGGTGATCAACAGGTTCGCACGACGTGACACTCCGACCCACGGGCCCAGCATCGGATACACGGTGCGATCCACCGTCGTCTCGGCGGTGATGTGCAGTGTGTCGACCGCCTCGATCGACCGAAGTCGCAACTGGGTGGGAGCCGTGGTCTCCCGGACCGTCACCTCGCACGGAACGGACTGGCTCGACAGGTAGGCACCATCGATCGCCACCCGGATGGTGGGGTGCTTGTCCGTGTGGAGGTAGTGCGCGGACCGCAGGTGCCAGTCCCGGGGTCCCAGTGCGGTATCGATGCGGTCGGCGGCGAGCAGACCGGTCCCGGTGATGCGGCCCTCACTGATCGTGATCGAACCCTCTCGTACCGGGATACGGCCTCGTACCCACATCAACCCGAACGCCTTGGCGCGGAACGTCACCATCGATCGCTCGGTATCAACCGCATACGTACCGGCGGGAATGGCTGCGGAAGCCGGGTCCGAGGACGCGGAGTGGGTGTCGTTGGTCTGGCCGATAATCGCCGCCGGCGCCAGCAACGACCAGATCATGGCAGCACACGGAATCCGACCGCTGTTCGACGACACCGAAGACCCCACCATCCACGAACTGCTGAACGGGGACGACGTACACCAAATTCGTTGACCACCTCTCCCTCTCCAGCGTTCACCGAAAACCCCTCACAGTCGGCCTCGGATCATCTTCCCGGAGAGTCCGGAAATTTCAGTCTCCGCACCGTATCCGATGAGCAACGACGCGGCTCGGGCCTGAGAGGTAACCAGCCATCGGACGGTGCACCGAAGCCCACCATACGTGCAGGTCACGTCCTGCAATGCCTTATCTTTGTGGCAGAGGTCCCGTACTTGCCTCGGACGCGATGGCAGTGCCTCGCGTCAACCGGCGGAGGACACCTGTGAAGTGACAGGGGAGATATCCAATCGGACCAGGCAATTGTCCACCGCGGTGCTGCTGGAATGCCCGGTCGGTGTGCCAATCATTCTGTCCAATCGTTGCGAATCGTCGGACTCGGCGCGGTTATGCCAGTGAAGTTGTCCATGTAGAAGGCCGTCAGCGTCGGGGCACGATGCGCACAGATCTACACGAGCACACTTCCTTGTGTGCACCGTTGTGCGATGCCCGAGGGAACCATAGGAGGCCACGCTCCTGACGAGATCGCCGCTATCAACGCGATCCTCCATACCTCCTCAGAAGAGCAGGTTCTCGAACTCCTTCGATCGACCCCCGCAAGCTCAGTGCTCAAGGAGTGGACCCGGATCTCATCCTGGTTGCGAACCAATCTTTCGCATCCGGCGCTCGTCGGAGCCACTGGCGAGCAGATAGCGCTCGCAGAACAGGCCACGGGCGTGTGGACGAGCGAGCTCCGCGTCTTCTATCGATTGATCAACGGTTTTCCGCGAGAGAACTGGATCTCGCTCTTCCCCCGCCATGAGCTGCTGTCCCTTGATCGCGTCGTCGCCGATCATCATCGCAGGGTGGAGGGCTCGAAAACCGCCTACTACGGGCCCCCTGTTTCCCCTGACAAGTTCGCGAAAGAGCCCGCAGGTTCACCGTCGGAGGCATTTCTGTCTGAGTTCATCCCTATTGGAAACGCAGACGGTGATCACCTTTTCGTTGACACGCGGCCAGGACCACTTCATGGCTGTGTCAACGAATGGCCCCGTGAAGATTGGGCATGGGAACCGCCCCTCTGGCTCTCCTTGAGTTCGATGCTGGCAGACCTGGCAACGAGCCTCGAACGCACCAGTGCACTCACAGTCCGGCGCACACGCTGGCTGCCGTGCATTGTCGAAAAACGGCTGGTGTGGAATCCGGCGGTGTAGCAGATCTGTGGCGGTTATCGACCGGATCCGTCACTGCCCCGCCGAGAAGAAAATTGGCATTCAAACGGTCGTTGTGATGCCGCAGTATCGACTCATGTCACCGGGCTGACCAGAACATCCCCGCGTAATGCCGGCCTCGATGATGACTCCGGACGCGACGCACCGGCAGACCATGAACAACTTGACGAGCATCCGCCCTGAGGAGGGAATCGATGACGAAATCCGACACGGGCAGCGTCGAGTCGGTAGCACCGGACCTCGCGCAGCAATGGCATCCGACGCACAACCGTGGCCTGCAGCCGTCGCAGGTGCGGGTCTCGCGCCACCGATTGGTGTGGTGGCTCGGACCAGGTGGGCACTCGTGGCAGGAGTCGCCCTCGCGGAGGGTGCGTCGGGGTGCCGGCTGTCCGGTGTGCACGGGCGAACGGACGCGGCCCGGGGTCAATGACCTGGCGACCACGCACCCGCAGGAGGCGAACAGGTGGCCGCGGGACGCCACGCGATACCTGTCTGCCCGCGACGTCAACGCCCGGACCCGGTGGGTCGAGCGGCTGCTCGCGAACGCTGCGGCCGCGGATCAGGATGTCGCGGGTTAGAGGTGACGGCGTAACTGTTTGTCCCGGTGCGGACGGAGCAGTGCTCCGAGCTCGTGTAGCCGCGCACTCCGGGAACGGATCAGCTCGACAGTGAGGGCTTCGATCAGACCCACTGCTCACCGGTGACCCAGTCGAGTTCACGGCGCAGGTGTGCGCGGAGGTGCTCAGGGCCGCGGAACAGGACGTCGATGGCTCCCCAGGTGCGGGGCTTGGACAGCAGGTTCAGCACCCGGGTGGTCTGCGGGTAGAGCGCGAGCCGGTCGTCCACACCGTCCACGAACCCGGGTCTGCCTTCCGCGGTGCGGAGAACTCTTGTCCACGAGGGCGGCCGAGGACCGTGGCCTGGTCGCGGACGATCCGCCAAGTGGCGTCAACGAGGTGTCGAGTGAGAAAGCCGGTGGTGACGGCACGCCGGTATCGGCGCTCCGCCCGCACCCACTCGCTCGGGTCAGGTACCTGCCGCTGGTGTCCGTGACCATGGTCGGGGGCGAGCCAGCGTCCGTGCTTGAGGCAGATCGTGAACTGGTGGTGGTCGAACGTGGCCACCGAATGTCCTGCGGCGCAGCGGGTGCAGGCGCGACGAACGCCGGTGATGCGCGTGCGGTAGGTCTCGGCGAGGAGAGTCTCGGCGTCGTCCGGCCGAGTGCGGGTGGCCCGGAGATAGGAGCGGGCGAAGTGGGTGGCGTCCGGTCCGCCGAGTTCGTGGATCACCAGCGCCAGGTGGTGTGGCCGCCCGGTTTCGCTGCGGCGCTTACGAATCAACGAGTTCACCAGCCGGCGATCGATCACGTTCACCGCGCACAGCCGGTCGAGGTAGGAGTGCGGCGTCTCAAAGTGGTGCGGCCGCACATGCACCGGCTGGGACTTGACGACGAGGGGATTCACGCGACCGCGCTGCGGCCCTTCTTCGTGCCAGCTCGGGGACGCACCGCGGCAGCGCCAGCCGCCCCGAAGATGTGCTCCTCCGTGATCACCTCGGGTGAGTCGGGGGCGGGCTTCTCGTCGATCGCCACCGGCAGTGCGCGTGAGAGCACCCGACGGAGGTTCCCGTTGCGACCCTCGGCTTACGAAAATCGAGGCTAATATGCGTCTCAGACGCTGCGATTGAATTATCGTCCTGACTGCTGCTGACATTCACGTTCAGAATGCTCTTGGACCAAACGCCTGTCACACACTGAAATTAGTTTTCTAATTTCCAGCCTTTATTTCTGAGATCGTGCATCGCTTTTTTGAATTCATGCAACGGGTTCTCTTCGCGTATTACCTCGAGAACAACATTACTTACTCCGTATGTTGCCCCGACGGCATCGCCTAATCCTTCGAAATCTACCACTCCAGTGCCGATGGGGTCATGACCCCATGTTTCCAAACCCGTATCGGAAATATGCACAAGTGCAATAGATTTGTGGTTCGAGAGCAAACCCGCGACGGGGTCCTCCCCTATGTAAGCAGCGTTGGCGACATCGTAGACGATCTTGAGTGCATCATCGTTGACCGTATCTACGATGCCCGCCAGGTCCGCGATGGTAGGAGTGAAGCAATAAGGAGTATTTTCTAGAAGGAGTCGTGTGCCGGCCTGTTTGGCCAGTGGTACTAAAGTACCCAGACTCTCGTACATCCATCCATAGGTTTTTTCGAGTGAAGGTGAAATCATAGGGCGTCTCGTACCGGGGGATATCACAACTTCGGGGACATTCCAAGCTACAGCCAAGTCGATCACCGACTTAATGTGCTCAATACTTTTGCGACGCATATTAGCGCCGGGGCTTGCCAGATTGATGTCATACCCGCCGGCATTGAGCGATCTGATTTTCGCGCCGTATTCATCGAGTCGCGCTTTGATGGCCGAACGCTCCGCTGCGGATATTTCATCCGGCCAACAATGCGGAGAGCTGATCGGCACCTCAAAAGTCCTATACCCGTTGTCGACCAATTCAGCAATTGCATCGATTGCCGTAGACGACCAGAGATAAGAAAAAGTATTGATAATCATAACGAAGCATCCTCTCGGCTGAGTGACTGTTAAAAAATACGACTAGTTGGAGCTTGGTCGCCCGGGAATATGGCTGAGGATAGACTTGGAGAAGCCACCATCGACACAGATGTCTTGCCCGGTGACATAACCCGACAGCGGGCCTACAAGAAACTCGATCACGTTCGCAATATCCATGGGGTCGCCAATTCGCGACAGCGGAATGATACATTCTCGTGCAGTCTTGATTTGGGGGTCGGCGTACATTTTTTCAGTCATCGGGGTATGAGTCATACCTGGGGAAACCACATTCACACGAATGCCGTCAGGTGCCCACTCCAACGCGAGCGTCTGAGCTAACATTGTCAAAGCAGCTTTGCTGGGGCTATAAGCACCTGATCCGGCATGTGGTAGCTGCCCGGACATCGAAGAGGTAAAACAAGCCGAACCGCGACTATCCTTCAAATGCGTGTAGCTTGCTTTGGCAAGCAGCCACGCGCCGCGGAGGTTCACGGAGAACATATCGTCCCAATCCTGGAGGGATAGGTCACATATCGCACCAGGGCTGGCGATTCCAGCATTCGCTATCAACCCGTCCAGGCCGCCGAATTCGGCTACCGCAGCTTCCACCAGTTGACGTGGCACGTCGGGATCACCGAGGTCACCCGCCAGTGCGATGGCAGTGCCTCCCATTGACTGAATCGAACGAACCACTTGCTCTTGGGTGGTGTTCTTTTTATGTCCACACACCGCAATCATCGGCTGGATGCCCCGAGCAAGAGACGCCTCCGCGAGCCTCAAACATGTAGACGCGCCTATACCGCTACTTCCACCACTGACCAAAGCTCTCATTCCGTAAACTCCTGTAATAGATATCCACATGGTAAAAATGCTGTCAGGCGGTCACACAAACGACCCATGTCGCCCACCCGCTGCTTCTTTCTGGCCATCAAATCGGCGGATTGGGCAGCGATCGCTTCACGATTGGAGATTGATGGCCCCTATCAATCGCACTGCTCCCCGGACGGTGGACTGGACAGTCAGTTCCGACTCGACCAAGTCCACAATCGGGGTTTTGCGGGACGGACATCACGGAGGCCGGGCCAGCGCTGATCTACCCGGCCGCCGGAGACGTTCAGCGCGGCAGTGCGTCCTCGACGATGTCGGAGTCGTTCAGCGCGACTGTGATTCGGTTTGAACGACTTCCGGTTTCTGGGAGGGTGAAGTAGACGGCCAGGCATAGAGCGACGATCACGATCATATAGAACGCGACGAAAGTGGGGTGGCCGGCGCTGACGAAGGTCGCGGCGATCAGCGGCGCTGTACCCCCGAAGACGGCGATGACGATCTGGTGAGCAAACCCGATGCCTGACACGCGAACCGACGCCGGAAACAGCTCCGCCTGGATAGTGGGGTACACCGACTGCCAAACTCCCAACACAACCCATCCGGACGCGGCCACGATCACGTAGACACCGAATCCGGGCTGGTTCAGCAGCAAGAGCAATGGATAGAACAGAATGATCATTCCCAGTGCACCGACGATGGGGAAGATCTTGCGGCGCCCGAGCCTGTCCGACAGTGCTCCGCAGACCGGCACGACAATCACCAGCAGGAGCAGACCGATGACGCTGCCTGTCAGCGTGGAGGACAGACCTCTACCGCTGGTGAGATTGGCATAGGTCGGGAGGAATGTCGCCCAGGTGTAGTAGGCAACGGCGGGGGCGGACAGAGCCGCGGTTTGCAGGAGGGCCCTGGGATGGTCGCGGATCAGTTGGCGCAGTCCTGCGGGTGCGGACCTCTGTTTCGCTACGGTGCTGGCTTCGAATTCGGGTGATTCATCGGCCCGTGCCCGCATGAGCAGTCCGACGACACCCAGGAGTCCTCCCACCAGGAACGGAATGCGCCAGCCCCACGTTGCGAGCGCGTCACCGCTGAAGCTCGAGGTCACGAGGGCGGCGGCACCGGTTGCGGCCAGGGTTGCCAACCCGCTCGCCATGTTGGTGAACGAGCCGAACAATCCCCGGCGGTTGGCAGGTGCCTGCTCGACCAAGTAGGCGATCGCGCTCTGGCCCTCACTGCCCGCCGAGATGCCTTGGAGGACACGCGCGACAACGAACAAGACCGGAGCTAGGTACCCGATCATCGAGAAGGGGGGTGTGAGCGCAATGATCAACGCGCCCAATGCCATTCCGCTGATCGCCAAGGTCAGTACTCGGCGTCTGCCGTACCTGTCCGCGAGCGGAGAGATGATTATTCCGCTCAGAGGCCGCACGACGAAGCCGATGGCATAGGTGAGGAGCGCAGCGACCAGGGAAGCGAAGGCCGATTCGCTGGGGAAGATCTGGCTCGAGAAAACCGCCGCGAGCAGGCCGTACACGTACCAGTCGTACCATTCGACGAAGTGACCCACTGTCCCGGCGAGTAGGTTGAACGGCCGACCGCGTGCTGGTGTGGCACCGGTCGCTGGTTCGGTGGGTAGGTGATGCTGATCCGAAGTTGTCATTGTTTGGAATTCCTCATGAAGTGGAGGGGCGCCGTTCATGCGCGTCGAGTAGCGGACTGCCGAAGTCCGGCGGCACCTGTTTCGATCGGGGAAGATCCGGGATGGATGGCCCTGAAGAGGCGGGTTCAGCCGGCGGCAATCATGCCGACATATTCTCGCTCGCCGACAGATACGCGAACGCCGGCCACGTCGCAGCGATGTCGTCGGCGGCGGCGATCAACGACCCCGTCAGCTCGATCAGTCTCGATCGAGTCATGCGCACGGAAGGACCAGCGATGCTGAGGGTGCCGGTCGCCGCGGCAGTGGTGCCGGCACCGAAGATGGGTACCGCTACCGCATTGATGCCGAGGTCCATCTCTTCGAATGTGGTCGCGTAACCACGGCGGCGCGCTTCGTCGAGCTCGGCGCGGAGCTTGTCGGGATCGAGTGGTGTCCTCGATGCGTGTTGTCCTGGATTCTGCCTGTGCACGATCGAGGTGACGTACGCGTCGTCGAGCGTCGACAGCCAGGCCTTTCCGGACGCTGTTGCATGGGGAACAGCATTTTGCCCCATCACAGGATCGAGCCGGAGCGACGAGTTGGAACCCTGCGCCTTGGCGATCCACTGCAGCGAGTCGGCATTCGCCACTGCGAGGCGAACCAGTTCCTCGCACTCCGCGGCAAGCGCATCGAGTGTTCGCTGTGCCCACGAATCGATTCCGGACGACGTCAGCTGCCGCAGCCCGAGGGCGCCGAGTTTGTGTGTCGCAACGTAATTGGATGTTCGACGGTCCTGCGCTACGTAACCGGCACCGACCATCGCACCGAGAAGCCGGTGCGCAATGGCCTTGTTGACCGCAAGTTCGGTCGAGACCTTCGTTACTCCGCAGCCCTCCGGGTCCGACGACAGCAGTTCGAGCACCTTCAGGGCATTGGAGACGTCTTCAGTCATGGCCATGAGCGGCACTCCTCGGACTCGACTTGTGAACTGGGTTACAAAGTAACGCTGTTACAGACAGTCCCACAGTGAACCTGGGTCGTCAACCCTGCCCTGCCCACCGTTTCGCGCGGACCGCGCCGCTTCCGCCGGCCCTGTCCATCCGGTCACCGCACCGGGCAGCGTTCCCGTGGTCGGGCGAACCAGGTGTTCGATACCGAGGAGGGACTGCGCATCGTCGTTGACGAACAGATGATGCTGCCCGATCGACCACCGGCAGCGAAGAGATCCGAACCGAGACCAGTAGTTTTCCCATTCGCCGAGCTTGACGTGATCGCGGGCGAGACCACGGTCGATCAGACGCTGCTTGACCACGTCGGCCGACGCGGTCACGTGGACGACAACAATGTGGGTGTCGGGCCACGCGGCCGCGTCGATCGCCCGTTGGAGGTAGTCAGGATCGGACAGGTACGCCACGAAGGGCGCATCCAGCACTACCGAGTGGCCCAGATCGAGATTGCGGCCGGCGACCGCGAAGAGCGTGTCGTATTCGAGCGGCATCACTCGGTTGACATAGGTGTCATTGGATTCGCGGTCGGTCGCCTCGTGGCCGAGTGCGTCCAGTACCAGCTCCACGAAGGGCCCGGAAATGGTGTCCTTGTCGAGGTATGCCGCCCCGGTGATCGAACTGATCCGTTGCGCCACGGTAGATTTCCCCGACCCGGCCCCACCCAGGGCGATGTAGGCGACCGGCGGTCCCGCATCATGCGAGGTCATGCGCGGACACGGTCGATGGCCTCGACAAATTCCCGAGCGGCAGCCGTCACCCGCTCCATGTCCCCGTCGGGGCGTCCGGCCTTGGTGATCGCGCTTCCGACCCCGACAGCGGTCACGCCGGCGTCGAACCAGTCGGACACGTTGGCCGTGGTGACACCGCCGGCGGGGACCAACGGGATGTGGGCAAGGGGTGCCAGTACGGACTTGGCATAGGGAACGCCGCCCGCCTCGGTCGGAAACAGTTTGACCATGTCGGCTCCGGCCTCGGCCGAGTCGAGGATCTCGGTCGGCGTGTAGGCACCGCTGATGGTTGCGATCTGATAGCGATTCGCGACACGGATCATCTCGGGGCTCAGGTTGGGACTGACCAGGAACCGCGCACCCGCCGCAATGCTGGCCCACGCCGCGTGGCCGTCGAGCACGGTTCCGGCGCCGAAGATGACGTCCTCGTGCGCGAACTTCTCGGTGAGCCGCTCGATCACCGACAGGGCACCCGGAATGGACAGTGTGATCTCCAGGGCCCGGATTCCGCCTCGTACTGCTGCCGATGCCACCTCGAACGCTTCGTCTGCCGTGTCGAGCCGGACGATGAGCACATTTCCGGAGTTTCGGATGATTTGCAAGGAGTCAAGTTTCTGATGCACGGCCCTAGTGAATACATCTTTTCCGGCTGTGGCAACCCCACCCGCCCGATCGTTGACACCGGGGCAAACCCTGTGGCAGGCTCGCTGCAACCGATCTCAGCAACCGATCTCAGCAACCGATCTCATCGTTGCTCGAAATCGGCCCGCAAACAGCAAGGAGTCGATGACGGTGGACCCGAATATCTGGGACCGCGCTCCGTCCGCTGCCCACCCCGGCCGCTCCGCCGCGGCGGGTAGCGGTCGCCGAGTCGGCACTGTCGTCCTCGGAGCCTCCCACTGGCACGTGCCCCTGTACCGCGGTGCCATCGGCCGACGTCATCGCGTTCTGTCGGTCCAGGACGACAACGCGGACGCGGCAGAAAAGCTGGCACAGTTCTGGGGTGCGCCGTCCACTACCTCGGTCGATGCAGCGCTCGACCGCGACGGGATAGACCTTGCCTACGTCTTCAGCCCGCATCACGAGATGGCGGCGGCGTGCGGCAAGCTCATCGACCGCGGCATCGCGTTCGTCGTCGAGAAACCCGCCGGCGTCGACCTGACGCAGGTCACCGCGATCGCAGACGCTGCGCGCCGCGCCGGGGTACCCGCCACCGTGGCGCTCGTGCAGCGCAACGCACCGGTCGAGACGTGGCTGCGCCAGGTGGGTGACATTGTCTACGAACGACTCTCGTTCATCGCGGGCCCGCCCGGTCGATACCGGGAGAACGGGAATCCCTGGATGCTCGACCCGCAGTTGTCGGGAGGCGGATGCCTCACGAATCTGGGACCGCATTTCGTGGACCTCGCACTTCGGCACATCGGACACGACGTCGACGTCTCGGTGCAGTTGTCGCGGACCTTGCACCACGACACCGTCGACGACCACGCAACCGTGGTTCTGTCCCATGACGGTCGTGAATCGATCGTCGAGGTGGGGTACGCATTTCCCGATTCCCCGCTCAAGCGCTACTGCAGCTTCTCGGCGGCGGGAACGAACGGCTTCGCCTCGATCGACACCAACGGCTCGGCTCGATTCACCGACGCAACAGGAAACACCATCGAGGCGACAATCGAGGTGGACAGCGATCCGCTGTACGAACACTTCGTGGACAACGTTGCCGACTCGCTCGAAACGAAATTCCACGGTATGCCCACCCTCGACGAATTCGTGCGGTCGATGGCCATCATCTGGTCACAGGACGCCACAACCTCGGAGCAACGATGAATAACCCCAGCATCGACGACGTCGCAGACGCCGCAGGCGTTCACCGCTCCACGGTCTCGAGGGCGTTCTCGAAACCGGAAGCGGTCCGCGCCGAAACGCGTGAGCACGTGCTGCGTATTGCAGCCGATCTCGGGTACTCGATGAGCCCGGTCGCCCGCGCGTTACGCAACAAATCGAGCAGTCTCGTGCCGCTCATCGTTCCCGACATCACCAACCCGTTCTTTTCCGAACTGGCGCGGACCACCGCCGCAGCCGCCGAAACCCGCGGCTACCACGTCATTTTGTGCATCACCAACGGAGACAGTGAGCAAACCGCGGGATACCTCGCTGCGATGCATGCCATGTACTCACCCTTCGGGGTCATTGCACCGTCGACGAAAGTCGACCTCGGTGCACTCGCGCGATACGGCGTCGCGAACCGCATCGTCGTGCTCGACCGCGTCGAAGACGACCCCGCCATCCCCACGGTCACCGTCGACAGCGGGGAAGGTATCGCATTGGCGCTCGAGCATCTGATGACCCTCGGGCACCGCGCCGTCGCGTATGCACCGGGAATCGTGGGCACCTACACCGCGCAGGACCGGTGGGACGCCTACCAGCGGACTGCCCGGGCTCACGGCCTCTCCCCCATCATTCTTGAGCCGGAACCGGGGCGCGAGGTGAGCGGGGGCATCGTCGAGCGATGGTTGCAGCACGACCCGCGGCCCACCGCCATCATTGCCTCCAACGATCTCATCGCTTTCGCGTTGATCTCCGAACTGGGATCTCGCGGCGTCGCCGTGCCGCAGGATGTGTCGATCATCGGATTCGACGGCCTCGACTTCGGCGCCCGATTCAACCCCCGCCTGACCAGCGTGCGTCAACCCATAGCCGAGATGGGCCGGATCGCTATCGAACTCGGAGACAAACTCATCTCCGGCGCGCAGAGCGCGCATGTCGTGCTCCGGCCAACGCTGCTCGTCCGATCTTCCACACAGGAGCCCTCTCGATGACTGAATCCAGCACACCCGGCCGCGGCCCGGTGCCCGGCCTGAAATGGGTCGATCACGTCGCGTTCACGGTGCCCGACCTGGACGACGCCGCCGCGCTGTTCATCGACCTCTTCGGCGCCGAGGAACTCTACCGAGCCACCCGGGGACCGGACGCATCCTTCATGCCCGAACACTTCGGAGTGCCCGAGGACGCACATCTGGAACTCCGGATGCTCCGGTTGCCACCGAATCTCAACATCGAACTGTTTCAGTGGTGGAGCACCGACCGCACCCCGAGGTTTCCGCGGATGAGCGACGCGGGGGGCCATCACCTGTGCTTCGTGGTCGACGACGTCGACGACGTCGTCGACGCACTGAAGCGGCACTCGGACCTATCGATACTCGGGTCACGGAAAGAGGTCGACGGTGACAGCCCCGTCGCAGGAAACCGCTGGATCTACGCACAGACCACGTGGGGACTGGTACTCGAATTCGTCGACCGGTCACGCGTCGTCGACCCCCCTCGCCTGGTCGGACCACACGACTGGCGAAACACCGCAGCCCCCATCATTTCGGAGGAACCCACATGAGGATCGCCGGCCACACCCTCGGCACACCGCACCACTCGGTACCGGAGGCCCTGAAGCTGTTCGCCCGCGCGGGCCTCGACGCCGCAGAAGTGATCTACCAGGACGGCTACACCAGCGGGCTCGGCATCGGTGACGGAACCGCGGCCGCGGAAGCGGCGAAAGCCGCGGACGGCGAGGGTATCCCGATCATCGGATTGACCCCGTACACCACCGCCATCAATGCCCTCGACGACAAGACCCGCCGCGCAGCCGTGGACGAGCTTCGCTCGGCGATCGACACAGCGCACGTCCTCGGCGCGACACGGATACGTATCTACGCGGGTTCGTGGCAGCCCGGCGCCGAGGGGCACGCACACCATTGGGCGCAACTGGTGCGTTCGTTGCGTGACCTCGCAGTACCGGCAGCCGACGCGGGGGTTGTGCTGTGCGCCGAGAACCACTTCGGCACCATGACGCAGAGCGCACGCGACACCGCGGCATTGGTACGGCAAGTGGATTCCCCTGCCGTCCGCGTCCTCTACGACCAGGCCAACCTGACGTTCTCCCACGACGAGGACCTCGACCAGGCGTTCGCGATCCAGGGTGATCTGATCGGACACGTCCACGTGAAAGATCTGGTGTTCGTCGATCCGGATGCTCCGTTCGTCTCGTCCGAGACCGCGAGGGTGCATGCCGACGAACGCTCGGTGCGCTCCCGGGTCGTCGGAGATGGGACCGTTCCATGGGGACGGATCGTGGAACACCTGCACCGCTGCGGCTACGACGACACCCTGTCGCTCGAGTACGAATACCGCTGGCATCCACAGGATCTCGACGAACCGGAAATCGGTTTCCGGCGCGGAGCCGAGCACCTGCGCGCATTGCTCGCGCAGAGCGGTGTTCAGGACCGGACCACCGGGGCCGCCTTGTGACGCCACTGAGAGTCGGCGTGGTCGGCGCCGGCAACATTGCCTCCATTGCGCAGCTTCCGACACTGGTCCAGCGCGACGACGTGGAACTGCGCGCGCTCGTATCGAGGCGTGAGGACCCCAGCGCGCTGCAACGCCGGTGGGGGTTCACCCGTGTACACCGCACCGTGGAGGACATGGTGAGCCGCGAAGACCTCGACGCGATCTTCGTCCTCACCCCCCGGAGCGAACACGTCGAGGCTGTCGAACTAGCACTCGAGGCCGGTGTCGACGTCTTCTGCGAGAAGCCACTGGCCACTGCGACCTCGGACGCGATCCGGCTCGCCGACCTCGCGCAGGAACACAACCGAGTTCTGATGGTCGGGTTCAACCGCAGGTTCGCTCCCACCTACGTGGCCGCGCGCGAGGTATTCGGCGACACCGGTGCAACATTCTGCCTCGCCCAGAAGAACCGGGCCGGATCCGAGTATCGCGCGACCTTCGAAAACGCGATTCACATGGTCGATCTACTACGGTGGTTCTGCGGAGGTGACGTGGTCGAGGTGACCGCGACATCGGCGGGAGCGGACAAGTGGGAAGAAGACGGCAGCGCTGCGCTCATCCGCTTCTCCACCGGGAACACCGGCGTCCTCGTCGCCGCCCGCACCGCCGGCGCGTGGGGAGAAAAGCTCGACGCCCATGGACAGATGAAATCCGCCGAGGTGATCGCCCCGGACTCCGTCATGGTCACCGACAACGGTGTGCGCACCGTCCGAACGATGAGCCCCGAAAAATTCGGGTGGGCCACAGCGACGGACACTTTCGGCTTCGCCGCTGCCGTCCATCATTTCCTGGATTGTGTTCGGGACCGACGAGAGCCGCTCACCTCCGGACGGGAGGCGGTCCGGACGCAGCAATTACTCGACCGCATTCTCGCCGGTGCCGGGCTTCCCACCGAAGAACAGGCGGGACGTACATGGACGAGCAAGGCGGTCCAGTGAGCACCCGATCAGAGAAGGAGAACACGGTGGCCGAGCAAGTAGTACTGGTAACCGGTTCGAGTGGAGGTATCGGCGCTGCTGTCGTCGATGCTCTTACCGCACGTGGCGATGTGGTCATCGGTGCCGACCGAGTCGGGCGAGAAGGTCAGGACCTGGCCTCGTTCATCGATCTCGATATCACCGATGAAGCCCGCACCAGAGATGCAGTGCGTACGGTGATCGATCGTCACGGCCGGCTGGATGCGCTGGTCCACACCGCCGGGGTACTCGGCGAAACAGTCGATCCCCTCTCGACGAGCACCGCCGAGTTCGAGCGCATCATGCAGATCAACGCGTCCGGTACCTTCACCATCGCGCGGGAAGTCGCAAACGCGATGCTCGCAGCCGGAACCGCTGGAACGCTGGTGCTGTTCTCCTCCGTCGCGGCGAAGGAAGCGCGAGTGGACTATCTGCCTTACAACGCCAGCAAGATCGCTGTCCTGCACGTCATGTGGTCCTTCGCCAAGATCCTCGGCCCGAACGGCATCTCGGTCAACGCTGTCAGTCCAGGACCGGTGAACACCGAAATGTGGTCGAAATTCGCCGAGCAATCCGGCTCGGCTCGGGCTGCCCGTGATGCCCGTGCACGTCAGTTGCCGATGCAACGATTCGCAGAGCCGGACGAGGTAGCGCGAACTGTTGCCTTTCTGACGGCTGTGGAGAATCGCTACCTGACCGGGCTGTCCATTGACGTCGCGGGCGGCGCGCACCTCGGTATGGGAACCTGACGGGCCGTGCAGTCCGCACCCCGCCCAATGAGCAGGAGTAGTCGATGTCGTGCCTGGACGGGTTCGACGCCCAGGGCCAGGCCTACCGCGACGGTGTGCTGCCTCCGACGGTCAGGGCGCGGGTCGCCGTGGAGGCCGGCGTCTCGATGCCCTGGTACCGCTTCGTCGGCGACGCCGGCGAAATCGTCTCCATCGAGCACTTCGGCGCGTCCGCCGACTACAAGACCCTGTTCCGCGAGTTCGGTTTCACCGCCGAAGCCGTCACCGCCGCCGCACGGCGCTCGCTCGCACGCGTGAAGGGATAGAACGCCATGACTCAGAACCCCAACCTGCAGAAGCTCTCCGAAGCCGGCGTCTCGGTCTGGCTCGACGACCTCTCCCGGGACCGCATCGAGTCCGGCAACCTCGCCGAACTCATCGCGACCAAGTCCGTCGTCGGTGTCACCACCAACCCGTCGATCTTCCAGGCCGCACTCAGCAAGGGCCACGTCTACGACGCACAGGTCCGCGAACTCGCCGAGCGCGGCGCCGACGCCCCGGCCACCATCCGCACCGTGACCACCGACGACGTCCGCGCCGCCTGCGACGTCCTCGCCCCGCAGTTCGAGGCGAGCCACGGCGTCGACGGCCGGGTGTCCATCGAGGTCGACCCGCGCCTCGCGCACGACGCCGACAAGACCGTCGCGCAGGCCGCCGAACTGTGGAAGATCGTCGACCGCCCCAACCTGTTCATCAAGATCCCGGCCACCGAGGCCGGCATCCCGGCCATCGCCAAGGTGCTCGGCGAGGGCATCAGCGTCAACGTCACGCTGATCTTCTCCGTGGAACGCTACGAACTCGTCATGGGCGCCTACCTCGACGGCCTCGAAGCCGCGAAGGCCGCCGGGCACGACCTGTCCCGCATCCACTCGGTGGCCTCGTTCTTCGTCTCCCGCGTCGACACCGAGATCGACAAGCGGCTCGACAAGATCGGCACCCCCGACGCTCTCGCGCTGCGCGGCAAGGCCGCCCTCGCCAACGCCCGCCTCGCGTACGCCGCCTACCAGCAGATCTTCGAGGTGCAGCCGCGGTTCCAGGGTCTGCTACCGGACGGGGCGCGCCCGCAGCGCGCGCTCTGGGCGTCGACCGGAGTCAAGAACCCCGACTACCCCGACACCCTGTACGTCACCGAACTGGTCGCGCCGAACACCGTGAACACGATGCCCGAGAAGACCCTCGACGCGTTCGCCGATCACGGTGAGGTCGCCGGCGACACCGTGTCCGGCACCGCGGTCGAGTCGCAGGAGGTGTTCGACAAGCTCAGCGCCGTCGGCATCGACCTGCCCGACGTGTTCAAGGTCCTCGAGGACGAGGGCGTCGACAAGTTCGAGGTGTCCTGGACCGAACTCCTCGACGCCACCGCCGAGCAACTCCGCACCGCCGGATCGGCCCACTGAAACTGCCCCGTCGGCGACTGCCCCGCGGCGTCGCCGACGGATGCTCCCCCACCCACGCCACATCACCACCAGCCGGGAGGCATCCCCATGACCGCCACCATCGCCCGAGACCACATCGGAAACTTCATCCGCCGTCGCGGACAGCACGGCTACCGCACGGGTCACTGGGCGCAGATTCTGATGACCGTGCCCTCAGACGGACGCGACTGCTGGCTAGTGGTTTACCAGGACGGCGAAACCGACGTCGTTCCCGCACTCACCCACCCGGATGCCTACGACTTCTGCTTGAGCCCCACGGACTGGCGAGCCTGATCAGCAACCGACTCACCGCCTCGACGCCGATGAAATGACCCGGAAGAGCACCCCAGGACTTCTCGGGCAGTAACCAGCACGAGCAGCCAGTGGCCACACCACGTTCATCGCCCGCACCGGAGGCGTGATCGATGCAGAACTCGCGAAAGCGTTCGCCGACGTGATGATGCATGAGCAACCCACGGTGCACTCACGATTGGCCACCACGATCTGTCTTAACTTGATGGCATTTCTTCAGCGGGCACTCCGCCCCACCAGCTGCCTGTCCCGCGATTCCGCGTTGGTCTGAGAAGTCGACAGGCGTGATCCGATTGTTCGGAATGGCCCGTTTGACGCCGCCCCAAAAGCAAAATTATCACCGGACGGGGTTATCGGGATGCTCGGTGTGTTCCCGCGGGGCCTTCAGCCTCGATGAGGCCCACCATCCGCACATCACGGTGCTGCAGCAGTTTCGTCGGAAGCCACACGATCGCGACCGGAATCCACACCAACAGAGAGGTTCGTCCCCCCTCTTCGCGAGGTGCTTGCACGGTGGCATCTGGCTCACCGACGTGGAAATCGGCTCCGGCATCCTCGACGCCCACCCGGATCTGATGCCGCTGCTGCCCTTCGACGACGACGACCCGGCCGCAGGGGGCCTGCGCATCCTCTTCCGTGACCTCGACGACGACGTGTTCGACGAACGCGGCGCCCTCGACCCGGACTGGCCGGCGGACGCGGCGCTGCTGCTCGAACCGGACACGCTCACCGGATTGCGGCCCGGTGACCTGGTCGCGCTCACCTTCACCGGCGGCGTACTGCGGCTCACGGCCGCGGGATCCCCACCCGCACCCGCACCCGATCTCACCGCCGCCCTGACCGACCTGGTGCCGCAGGACCGCCCCGAGCCCCTCGACGATGTGATCTGGCAGCTGATGGCCGACGACCCGTCCCTGCTGACGGCGCCGACCACCCCGCTCGGCGAGCTGATCACCGCCGCCGGATACGTCTGCGACGGCGACGACATCGCGGCCTCCGGGTTCGACTTCGCCGCCCACCGCGGGAAATCCCACATGGCGCAGGTTGCGGCGGCGCACCACCTCACCGACGATCAGACGGACGCAGTCCTGGCGTTCCTGGCCCTGATCGGTGTGCTCGAACGCACCCCCGACCACGAGCGCGCGGCCGCCGTCGATGCGGTCGTGGCGAACTTCGGTGACCGGTTCGCCGGGCTCGCCTCGCCGAACGCGGCCCGCGCCGCGTTCGGCGAGGCATACGCAACCGCACACGCCGCACCGACACCCTGCGAGTGGCCGCGGCGGTGCTCGGTGACCGCGGTCCCCGCCGGATCGCCCCGACCGCGCACTGGCTGGCGGGCAAGACGGCCGAGCTCGACGGACGCACCACCGACGCCGAACGGCACTACGAGCGGGCCCTGTCGGTGGACCCGACCTGGGACGAGGCGCTCGTAGCGTTGGCCCGGTTCGCGTCCGATCGCGGCGACGCCGCGCGGGCGATCGGGCTCCTCGACCGCGTCGAAGGCGGGGATCGCGAACCGCTGTACGAGCTGCTCCGGTCGTTTCTTCCCGTCGACCGACCGGACCTCGGGCGCAACGACCGCTGCTGGTGCGGGTCCGGGCGAAAGTACAAGGCCTGCCACCTCGGCAGGGCCGAGCACCCCCTCGAGCAGCGAGCTGGGTGGCTGTACCAGAAGGCCGCCTCGTACGCGCAGGGCATTCAGTGGCGACCGCTGCTGCTCTCACTCGCCCAGATCCGATCCGTACACGACGACGACCCGTTCGCGCTGTATCACGCCCTCGACGACCCGCTGATCGCGGACGTGGTGTTGTTCGAGTGCGGAGCATTCGAGCAATTCGTCGCCGACCGCGGTGTTCTGCTGCCCGCCGACGAGCTGCTGCTCGCACAGCAGTGGCTGCTCACCGAGCGGTCGGTACACGAGGCCCTGGCGGTCCGTCCCGGCGAGGGGCTGCCCCTGCGCGACGTCCGCACCGGCGACCGCCACGAGGTCACCGAACGCACCGCCAGCAGGGTCCTGCGGGTCGGTGACTTCTTCTGCGCCCGCGTCGTTCCCGCCGGATCCACGACGCAGATCTACGGCGGCATCGAACCGATCGCACCCGGACAGCGTGGAGAGCTAATCGAGTTGCTCGACTCCGACGCCGCCGACCCCGCCGAGCTCGTCGAGTTCCTCAGCGCCCGATTCGCGCCGCCCCGGCTGGTCACCCCCGACGGGCACCCGATGGTGGCATGCCGGGCCGTGTTCGAGATCGCCGACACCACCGGCATCCGGCGCAAGCTCAGTCGCCGCTTCGGCGCCGCCGACAACGACCGGTGGACCTGGACCGAACAAAACAGTGTGCTCGGCGTGCTCACCCTCACCCGGAGCACCGACCCCTGGGAGCTCGAGGCCGAGGCGATGAACGAGCCACGCTTCGAGTCACTGATCGACACCGTGCGCGGCGCCGACCCCGGGGCGCGACTGCGCGAGCAGACCCGCACGCCGGCAGCGGAACTGATCGCCCACGCTCAAGACAACGGCGCTCACCCCAGCCAACCCGTCGACCCCGACATCGCGGCGGCGCTCGACGAACACATCCGCCGATACGAGCAGCAGTGGCTCGACGAGGCGATCCCCGCCCTCGACGGTCACACCCCGCGCCAGTGCGCCGCCGACCCCACCCGCGGCGAACTGATCCGACTACTCGACTCCTTCCCCCAGCAGGAGGAGCCGGGGGCGATGAGCGCCCACCGGCTACGGGAAGCGTTGGAACTTTGAAGTTTCCGGCTGCTGCCAGCGCGCACCCGATCCGGCGAAGTCCTTGTCTCGAGGTGGCGACCGTGGCCGGCTACTCGAGAGCGTCGGCCGCCGACGGTGGTCGACGTCCTTTCTGCAACCGGGTGATGAGCGGATCACGGCACCCCAGGGGGACCGGCACCTGGAACCGGTTTGTGGGGACGGGCGGTGATGTACCAGCAGGGCGCGTCGCGGACGCGCCCGGTGGAGATTGGTTATCGTCGGAAGGCATGCAGAACCAAAGGGGTACGGCGACCATGACTCCTTCGACCACAACCGACCTGTCGACGCTGCTGATGATCGACTCGCAGTATGCGCGGGACCGGGACGACGCCTTCTCCGTCGTCCCGCTGCCTGGCGGCCGAGGGTGGGCGGTCGAGGTTCATGTCGCCGGTGTCGCCGACGTCGTCGCATTGGGGTCGGTCGCCGACGAGCAGGCGTTCCTGCGGGCGGAGACCCGCTACCTGCGCAGCCGCACCATTGCGATGCTCGGCGACACGGCCGAGCAGGCCGCCACCCTGACCTCCGAAGCCCGCCGCAGCAGCCTCCGGGTCAACGGCACCCTCACCAACGATGGTCGGCTGGTCGACGTCACCGTCGGCCGCGGACAGATCCCGGTGGGCCGGTGCGTGGCGGTCGATCACGCTCAGGTGCCCGGCATCCTGACCGACCCTCGACATCCGCTGCACTCCCAGTTGGTCGCGGCGGATGCGGCCGCGCAGGTGTTGCTGAACGCCCGGCGTGACGGTGGGGCGCTGGCGTTTTACGATCTCACCCGCGGTTGGGCGAGCAGCGAGGATGGTGCGATCGTGGCGATCCCGGATGCGCTGCGGACGGTTGCCTACGTCATCGTGCAGGAGTTGATGATCGCCACCAATGAGGCCGTCGCGTTGTGGTGCATCGAGGAGGGGTTGCCGATCTTGTTCCGGAACCACCGCACTAACCCGGTCGCCGGCAGCACCGACGAGTTGATGACCGAGATCGCCGCCGCGGCCGGGGATCCGGACCTGTTCGCGAAACTCCGTGGCCGGTTGCTGTCGACGCTGCGGGCCGCGACTTACGAGCCGACGGTCCACGGTCATTACGGGCTTCGTCTGAGCGCTTATACCCATGTCACGTCGCCGCTGCGGCGGGTGGCGGACCTGATCAATCAGCGGATCATCTTCGCCCATCTCGACTCCTCCCCCGCTCCCTACACCGGCGACCAGCTCGCCGCCCTCGGCGCCGATCTGAACCGGCGCACCCGCGCCGCCCGGGAAGCGAAGAAAAATCACTTCAAACACGCCGACCAGCGGGTCGTCGCCGAACGGGCCATCCACGATCTCACCGCCGTCGATGCCCGCACCTTCCACAAGGTCCTCAAAACCGCAGCCGCCGCGCCGCTTCGGGACGAATTGGCGGCCGAGCTCGCCCGCCGTGTCGACTCCGACCTGCTGACCGCCCCGGACGTCGCGGTCCTGATCGACGCCGCCGACCCCACCTGGCTTCCGATCCAACTCCGGGCCCTGGACATCCTCGCCGGCACCCACCCGGAGATGGCCCAGCGTGGTGTCGGTGTGGCGGCAGACCCACCCCGATCAACCCCCCACCGACCTCGAGACCCGCCGCAACGGCGCCGACCACCACCCACTGTTCGCCGCCCGCGCCACGCATTTGGGCGTCCGCGGACCGTGGACCATCGCCGCCGCGAAAAAGCCGGCCGAACAGGCCGTCCTCTTGGCCGCCATACGTGCGCAACTGACCGGCACCGACCACCCCGACCCGGAACCCGAATGGCCTGCAGCACCGCAGAACCCGCAGCCCCCTGCCACGCCCGCGTCCGCAGATCCCGGTCCGGCCATCCCCTCGCCACCGCACGATACGACCACGCTGACCGTACTGAACCTGGACGGGGCGAAGAAGTCCAAGGCCCTGTCCAACCCCACCGCCTGGCTGATGAGCCTCGCCCAGAACACCAACCAGTCCCCGCCCGAGTGGGAGATCCGCACCGGCGGTCCCGCGCACGCACCCCGGTTCACCGCCACCGTGCACCTCGCCGGCCACACCGCCACCGCCATCGCGACCACGAAAACCGCGGCGAAGACCGCATCCGCGGCCGCGCTCATCGAGGCACTCTTCGCCCGGCCATGATGGCGCCGCGCGGTCTTGTGTAGACCGCGGTAACACCAGTCGGGCGCCGGGGCGACTGAACCGCTGCCGGGTCAGCCTGAGGCGGGTAGCCGCCTGAGGCGCGCCGACCGAAACGGGGACGGCACTCTCGTGGCGGCCCGGACAAGAACGCCGTCGATCGATCCGAGCATAGACATCCCGACGCCCTTTCGGTCCGAGTACAGAATGACGCACCGGACCCCGTGCCGGGGTTGGGCGAGAGCGGGTCGTCGGGCAGCCGGTCGAGACCAGCACGGCTGCGAGATTTCCGGCCGATGCGTCAGGGGAGTGTCCGCACCGCGGCGTTGCGGTGTGGACGGCGCCGGACCGGCATCGCCGACATCGGTGCTACCCGCCCGATCGAGTGTCTTTGAACCTGCTTCGGTGCCGACTTTTACCCCTCGCTCCCCACCCATCGACAACTCATTTAACCCTTTTGAACTGCAATTATATTGCCACTCCCCCACTCCCCACCTGAATCGACGCGGGGTGAAAAATGTGTGTCGCGGTGCGGCGACGAACACGGGACGGGAACCGGTGGCTGGAGAGTATGGCCCAGCTCGGCACCGGGAGAACTCAAGTGTTTGCCGGTGGCTCCGTGCAGGACCGAGTGGGTCACGTCGAACGTGTCGGAGCTCGAACGTCGGCATCATCTTCAGCTCGGTCCCACACGCTCGATGTCAGTCCTCGAGCGAATTCCGTGTTCCCGACCCGCGCCGCGCCCCGTCTCCGCCGAAGAACTACGGGAGCCTCGGGATCTTGCGGGGGAGGGCGGTCGCCGACACTGCTGCACAGAAGCTAACAGTGATCATCGCGCTACTCTTTCCGCGTATGGGGACCACCTTCCACGGGCCGAGCCCCTGGCCGCACATCACCCGCGCCATCCGCACGCGCGGACCTCGGCACGCCGCGATCGCGTACCTCGGCCAGGACGCACCCACCCTGCTGCCGCTGCGCGCCGGAGACGTCCTCGTCGTGAACGCCTCGAGGGCCGCGGTGCGCGCGCATGCCACCTCCCCGGCCGCGCTCGCGCACTACGTGGCCGCCGGGGTGCGGGTGCTGTCGTCACCGAACCTGCACGCAGGCGTGATCGCCACCGCCAGGTGGGCGGTCATCGGCTCCGCAGGCGCCTCCCACAGCTCCACGATCTCGGATGAGGCCGTCGTCGTCACCGATGATCCTGAGGTCGTGGCCGCCGTCCTGGCCTTCATCGAAGGTATCGACGAGATCACCGAGGTCGACCAGGTGTTCCTCGACAACGCCACCGCCATCTGGCAGATCGGCCGGGCCGTCCCCCTACCCGGGATCGGCGGCCGCAACCGCGGCGAACCCGACTTCCTCCCCACCCCGGTAACCCGGATGTTCCTGTGGCACATCACCCATTACCAGCCCGACCCGGCGGAACAACACGAGCGGGCAGCCCACATCAGCCGCCGCCGTACGTCCGCGGGTCCGGCGACGAAGTACCAGCTCGAATGGTTCCGCATCGACACCCCCGGCAGCCGCGACCGTGGCCGGCTCCAGCGGGGCGACGTCCTGCTCCAGGTCACCGCCGACAACGAATGGCTCTACTCGCCGGCGGTCGTGGACTCCGACCCGATCGCGATTCCCCACACCCGCACAGCGGTGGCGTACCACCTGCGTACCCGAGTCGACCTGGAACCGATCGCGGTGACCGACGCGCAAGTACTGCTCGCCGACGCCGGGCACCCGGGTTCCCGGCTGCGCACCGACCACCGCATCGTCTCCGCCAGCCTGCGGGCCGCGCTGCTCCGACTCTGGAACCTGTGACCCGATCCGCACGTTTTCAGGCGTGACCCGTGACGACGATGTCCGCCCGGCGGCGACGTGCACCGAGATCGCCGCGGGCACGGGCCGGAGTGATCGGGCCGACGCCAGGACGGGGAGGGCGCTTCACTGCACCGGGGGGCGGCCACGGATCCCGCGGGCGGTGCAGTGAAGCGCGGAATGATTCCGCGCGCTGTCGATCAGCTGCTGGGTTCCACCAGTTGTCACGACCTGCGCACAGGTTGCCCTCCGACACGCGTCGGCTTCCGTGACAGATCGTCAAAGAGGTGGACATACTTTGACTATCGACTACCCGGCAACACGTGACGGCCTTTTGTGAGGAGGTGATCTCGATGCGAGCACGGCCGCCGGCGGCCTCACCTCTGCAGCTCTACGCCGAGTTCCGTCGCCGTCACCCCGCACTCGTGATGCCGTCGACTTTCGTCACCGAATGCGGCTTCCGACTGGGACGTTGGCAGGACCGCCAGCGAGTGGCCCGCATGCTCGGCACCCTGCCGCCGCAACGCATTACGCAGCTCGATGCGATCGGCTTCGTGTGGACCGAGGACAGCGCGCCGCTCCCTGCCGTGCCACCGGCCGAGGGTAAGCGGCGACGGATGCTCACCGAAATCGCCGCCTACCGCGAAGAACACGGCGACGCACTCGTCCCCGCAAACTATGTCACCGCCGACGGTGAACAGGTGGGCCAGTGGCTCTACCGTGCAGTGAAAAAGTGGCGCGCCAACGCACTGCCGGACAACGAGCGGCGCCCCCTAGCAGTCCTCGGGGTGTCCCCCGGGCCGCGCCCACGGGGACCACGACTCTCAGCGCACCCGATCCGATAGCCACCACCACCTGTCCCTCAGACAGATCGACACTCGCGCTCGATGAGGCGAACAGGGGTAGCGCCCATCCCGGTCGGTTACAGCCACGACGAGGCGCAGGACACAGCGTCCTCACTGATAGCCGTGCACATGCTCCGGCGCTCGGCGAGGTGAAGGACTGTCAGATCCAGTCGATGTGGACGGAGTCGATGTGGACGAAATGAATCAGAACTTCTCGACCGCATTCCGAGACGGCCACCGACCAACCCAACGCTGGCCGCGTATGCCTTCGGCACGCAGAGACGCACTCGCTGAACCACACGCATCTGCACTCGTGTGTCAGCACGCATTGCGACACGCCTGCCGCCACGCACAGCTTCACGCACATCGATCCGCAGCACTTCACGCACATCGACACGGAGTATTTCACGTACATCGACCCGCACAGATTTCGCGGTCAGGGATACGCGTGATGACCGCATGGGAATCGGGAAGTACCCGGTCCCCGACGCACCCGGTGCCGGGGACCGCCGGCCGAACGGGTCCGCCCCGGGCCCGTTCAGCCGTCAGTTCCGTTAGTCCGCGCCGTACAACTCGGCGGCGAAAGTGGGCCGCTCCCCGTCGCTGTGCTTCGTCCCGGTCGACGCCCATCACGTCGGCCAGATGGTGTAGATCACCGAGGAAGTCCCCGAAGAAGGTCATCGCCTCTTCCGGATCGGTATTGCATGCGCGGGCATTAGGTGATCAGCCCATCGCCTGCCCGTAGCGCGCGGACGCCGTTGTCGGGGTCCTGAGAATCCTCGTCGTAGTCGTAGGTACCGACGATCGACTTGGCGCCGAGCACCGGTGAAGTTCGGTCGGGTCGTCCCCGCGATTACGGCTGCCGGCTGGGCTGGTGAGTCGACGTCCGGCAGCCGTTCTGCGTGATATGCGGTCATGGTTTCATCGGGCATTGCCCGAATCTCCTTTCGTTGTGATGGGTTGCTACACAGCGAGAGTGTGGTGCAGCGCGGCCAACAGGGCGGTATGGGTGGCGTGCGCGGTCGAGGGTTCGGTGTAGGCGAGTACATCGGCGCTCGCGTCATCGATGACGACGCTCATGTGGGCGCGGTGGCGGGAGAGCATCACGCAGGCGCGGCCGAGGTCGAGGCTGAATGGTTCGGCGGTGCGGTATCCGGCCAGCGGATGCAGCACGACCACAGCGGCACGCTCGAGCCCCTGCAGAGAGTTCGCGGTGCCGACCAGCACGTCCGGGTGATCGGACAGGAGGGCTCGGATCGCTGCCGCCTGCGTCACGTGGGGAACCACTACCGCGATATCGGCGGCGCTCATAGGTCGCTGGTCCTCGGCGGTGACCAGCTCCGCGCCCGCCAGCTCCCGTGCCCGCTGTGCGCACGCGGTCACCAGCGCCGGATCGGACGGGCCACCGGAGACCGTGACCAGGCGGTGCGCCAGCTCGGGCCACACCACACCGCTGGCGTCGGTCAGGTGCTCCGGGGGTCGGCGGGAGGTGAACGGCAGGTCGGGGTAGAACAACGGCCCGATCAGGGCGGTGGTGCCGGGTCCGAGCCGCCAAGTGTGGCGCAGCCGGACCACGCCCACCGCGTTGCCGTGAGCGGCCAGTAGCGCGATCGGTCCCGGCAGGTTCGGGGCGGTATCGTTGCCGTCCCATCGAGACACGTCGCCGGTCACCACCGGATCGATCTGACCGGGATCGCCCACACAGACCACCTGCCTGGCCATAGCGCCGAGGGCGCCCAGATCGGCGTAGGTGCATTGCCACGATTCGTCGACGATCAACACGTCGGCGCCAACCCGGTCGGGGTCCGAGAACAGCCATCGGGCGGTCGTGCCGATCAGGATTCCGCCCCCGTTCCCGGGCCACCGCACCTTCTGCCCCGACACCACGGGCGTCTGCCCGCTGTCGGGTTTCGGCGGTTTCGCTTTCCACATCAGAGCAGCGCGATCGGTGAGGGTGCCCAGCCGCCGCGCAATCTCCACTGCCTGTTCGCGAGTCTGGGCCGCGATGCCGACACGCAGATCCGCACGGTGTGCCAATGCCGCCGCGAGAAGGGCAACCAATCGGGTCTTGCCCGCACCGGGTGGCGACGGGACGATCACGGCGGGATCACCCGACCACACCGAGAACAGCACCCGTGCGGTGATCGGATCCGACATGATCTGCGACCCCGGCCACTGCGTGAGCGACGGCGCGCTCGGCCTGGGTGCCGATGCGCTCGAGGGTGCCGGATTGGGGTTGTCGGGGCGGGGGGCGAGGATGCGCATGACGATGCAACCTTTCACGAAAGGTAATGTGAAGCAGGCGTTTTTGGGCGATGGTGCAGGCTGCCGGGGCTAGTCCTCCGCGCCCGCGATCAGCACGTCGAGGGGAACCTCACGCCGCACCGCGACCGGGGTGTGGCCGGTGGAGAGCCAGGAACGGCGGGCACGGTAGAGCCGCCAGTATCGGCCCCGACCCGCGCGCATCGTCTGCGGGGACGGCGGCCCGGGCATCAAACACACCCGTGCTCCCGGTGCGGGGGCGTGTGCACCGACCGAGCCGAGACCGAGGACCAACTTTCCCTCTACGACCTGCGCCGAGGTGACCTCGACACAGAACCGCTCGAAGGGTTTATCCGCTGGGGTGCCCGTCCAGCCGGTGACCTCGGCGCCGACGCGCAACCGTGAATCGAGCCGCTCACAGGTCACCGACAGCGATGCGTTGCGCCGACGCGACCGGATCGGCGGCGGGGTCACCGATGCCACCCCGACCGCCACATGCCCGGTATGGACTGCGCGTTGCCGCCAGAGCGGATCATCGAGCAGAGCGGCAGCTTTCAAGTCGGCGGCATCGCATCGGGTGCGCAGTCCCATGGCGGCGCTGGCGGTGTTGTCCGGACGCGACCAGTCATGCCCCGCCGTCGCTGCCGAGAGCGCGCGGTCCCACGAATAACGGTCATCCTCGTGAATCGGCTCCAGTAGGGGCAGCAGCGGTCCGCCGCCGATCTTCGCGGCCCACTCATGCAAGCCGCTGACGCTGTCATCGCAGATGCGCAGCCACTGCCGCCACGTGGTCGCCGACCGTTCGGCCTCCGGGGTGGTGCCGAGTACATACCGCGCCGACGACGCGACTACCAGATTCACCACCGCCGACGTGCCGGGATGGTCTGCCCGATCCGCCCACCACGCCACCATGGCCGCCGCTCCGGCCACCTGCGGGTCCGGGTGGTGTGCGTGCGCCCGCGCCAGCGTCACCAGCGCGGGCAGGGTGCCGGTGTCGTCGGTGAGCAACGGTGCCGGGTCGCAGCGCCCCACGATGGTGCCGCCGTGTGCGGCCAGCAGTCCCAGGGCATCCAGGTCGCGGGCGCGTTCCTCGCGGCCCTCGAACCCGGCCATTGCCACGGTGACGCTTCCGCCACGTGCCACCGCACGCACCGCCAGCGCCGCCGTGGACGCCGCGAACGTGGTGTGCGTGAGCCGAGCGACCGGCGACCCGGTTTCGGCGGCATAGAGTCGCTGAGCGAGGTCGAACCATTCCACGCTCATGCCGCTCCCCGCTCCTCGTCGCTCCCCTGCACCGGATTCGCGGCACAGCGCCAACCGGCGCGCAGTGCCGTCGCCGCCACATCGGTCGCCGTACCTGCCACTACCGCCGCGACCTGGTGGGCGCTGATCCCGGTACCGGCCAACACTCGGTCGGCGTAGCGGACGAGGTCGCCGCTTCCTGCCGCGCTCATGCACGTGCTCCCGCGCCGATAGGCACGTACACCGTCGATGCCCACGACGGTGTACGCCCCGCAGCCGTGTCGCTGCCGATCACCGCGCACACCAGATGCGATCGCGACGGGCGATCCGGCCACGGCGTATCCCCGTCCGTCAGGACGATCACCACATGCGGCTGCGGACGCGCAGCATTGGCCGCCTCGATACCCACCCGCATGTCGGTGCCGCCGCCGCCGATCAGTTTCACGTCCGCGATGGACCGAACCGGCTGCGCCGTTGTGCTCGACGCATCACAGGCCAGAATCCGCACCCGATCACGTGCCACACCGCCAGCCCGCAGCACCCCGGCAACCTCACTCATCGCCGCATCCAGATCGTCTGCCGACATCGACCCGGAGGTGTCGACCACAATCGAGACCGTAATCGACGGGCCGCGCATCGCCGGAGCGACTATGCCTGGGATGCCGCGCCGCGACGGTCGCGAATACGCGTAGTTCGTCCGCCCCGCCTGATCCGCCAACGCACGCCGGATCACCGCACGCAACAACCGATCCCACGCCACGGTCGGCGGTGCCAGTACCTCACCGGCCCACCGCACCAACCCTGCCGGGGCGCTCCCCCTGCCCTTTCCCGACGACTCACGAACGGCCTGCGCGACATACCGCCGCACCAGGTCGGCCTCCGCGCCGTCGAGACCTGCGGTGACCTCATTCCCGGCCGCACCCAACTCGCCGGGCACGGCAGGGCACCCAGCGCCGGACCCGCACCCCGGATCACCATCGCCGTCTGCGGGTGCGTTCGGAGATGAAGCGGGAGACGGATCGACCAGGTTCGTGTAGTAGTCCTCCGCGATACCTCCCGATGCGCAGCCGAACGACTCCGGGGTGATCACCCCTTCGGGCAGTCCGACACCGGCCGCGAGAAGGTCATCGTTGATTTCCGCATCGGCGGCGTAGTTCCACGCCAGGTGCGCGACCGGCTTCGGCAAGGACTCTGCGCGCGCGGCATGTGCCCGCAGCAGGTGCCCGACTTCGTGCAACAGGACCGCACCCGCCACCGGGACCGGCCACGCGTTCGCACCGACCAGCAATGCCGGATCGAGATACAACCGCCACTGCGCATCCACCGCGAACGTGCCCAGCCCCGGCGCAGCCACCGGCCGGGCCGCGAACAACGCCCGCATGAAGTACGGCATCTGTTCGGCAGAGACCAACCGGGCCAACCGAAACGCGCGCAACTCGTCCGGGTCAGGTACCCGCACCGCGCTCACGCCGCCTCACCGACCAGACCCGCAGCCACCAACATCGGGGAGAACCGTTTCGCCGCAGCCGGAACCACAGCCTTGGCGGGCCGCGCCTTCGCCAACGTCCGCGCCGCAGCGCCCGCCACATCAGGTGCACCCGCTTCCGCAGCCGCGATCAGCGGCCCCCACGCGCTGCGCCACGCCTCGACAGTGCCCCGCCCCGCAGCCCACGCCGTCACACCCGACAGAACTGCCCACACCAGGTCCGGACGAGACTGCCAGTCGAACGCCGTTTCCGGATTCTCGATTACCGCTACCGGGTCGGGCAGATCGGCATTCCTGCGCCATTCCAGGAACTCGACACCGGTCCCCTCACCGATCAGCCCGAACACCGCCGCATTGATCGCCGCGTTGTCGTCGTCGCGCAGATGCGGCAACACCGCAGCCAGCATCGCCCACGTGCGTCGCGACGGCCACGCTCCCCCGGTCTGCGCCGCCGACGACGGGAACGCGTCCAACGCCTCCGGGTTGCGCTGGACATATCCGGTGATCGAACTACGCACCAGCGCCACGCGCTGTTTGTCGGTCGCCACCGCACGCGAGGCGGGCGGCGTGGCCCACCCCGTCGCCATACCGTCCAACCACTCGTCCACAGACGGAGTGAACTCCACATGGCAGAACCGATTCGCCAATGGCGCTTCCAGTTCGTACCCACCGGCAGCGCAATCGGGAGGATTCGCACCCGCAATGACACGCGTTCCCTTCGGCAATTGCAGATCACCGACCTTCAGGTCCAACGCGACCGCGAGCATCGCCGCCTGCACCGCAGGCGGACTCGTCGTCAACTCGTCCAGAAACAGATAGCCGCCACCCTCGGCGTGAATGCGCTTCGCCCAGTCCGGAGCCTCCAACGTCACCCCGTGCTCACGCACCACCGGCAGGCCAGCGAAGTCGGCCGGGTCACGCAACGACCCGAGGACCGTCTCGCACAGCACCCCGTCCGACGCCGCCAACCCCCGCACCAGACTCGACTTGCCCATACCCGGACCCGAGATCAACAACGACGGAACACCGGCCCGCCCATTCGCATCCAACACCGTCACAGCAGTCGCCAAATCAGCCACAGAAGATCCTCCAGAGTCGAGCGAGTTGGTCAGTCTCGCTACCGAATTAGACTCCTCGATTATACGATTTACCTGCACAAATAGGGGGTTCTGTGCCCGTCCCGCGTCCCCGGCGCACCCTGTGCCGGGGACGCGGGACGACCGCCCACCCGGCACCACGCGGAAAGATCGTCTACGGGCCCCGCGGGAGGAGTCAACAATCGCCGGCCGCGGCACGATCCTGTTCTCCGCCATGACCCCGGACGAGCCGTTCGATCGGGGACTGATCTAAAGAAGAGAGGTTGTCGGGGGTGAGGTCTACGCTGCGCGCTCATGAATCTTATTCAGCGCACCAGTCCTGAACCGCAGCCGTTCAGTAGTCATGGTTTCAAGATCCCGCGCCCCAGCGGTGAGCACAGCGCCCGCATATGGCAGGCTGCCGAGAGGCTCGGCAAGGACAGCAATGCTGTGTCCGAGGCGATGTTCCACGCGATCGTCGCCCTCGAAGCCGAATTGGTTGCCCTCCGCCGCGCCGCCGGTACGTCTGAGTAACTTCACTGACCTGAATCGAAAGCGGACTACTCGGTGAAGAGGTGCGCGGTCAGTCGCGACGCGAGTTCTTCCCGCGTGTCCTCGTCGCCGGGGTGCGAGTAGACAGGGTTGATCGGGCGACCAGTGTCGATCAGGTCCTCGCGGGCTGTCTTGACGGCCTCTGCACACTCGCGGAGGGCTTCGGCGAACTCAGCCACGAACCCGGCGTCTGTGGAGGGCGCCGCATCCACGGCGGCGTCGGAAAGGGCTTCGAGGTAGCGGACGGTCTGTTCGAGGAGATCACGCATACGATGACCGTAGCGCAAGCGGAAGAGACCGTGTCACAGATAAATTGGGTGGTGCGATAGCAGCGGCGTCGCTGGCGACACCGCTGAATCATAGCGAACTGCTTCCGTATCCGGCGTGTCACGGCGTGTCGTGTCGTCGGGCAATGCGGGCTGGAGTGATGGTCCGCCTCCATCGCGACGGACTTCCTACAACCGGCCCCGGTCGAGTCCACGGCAACGCTGGATGCACCAACCCTGCCCACAATCGATTGAGCACCAGCACCATCGACCGTGCGGGGCACGGACCCGAGCGACCTAGTCAAGACCACCCAGTGTCACACGCTTCGGTGTGTCCGCCGACTACACACAGGCACGTACGGCTCGGCTCCACTCCCCCGTACAGGGCGACCACCAACCCCAGAACACCTACACCGCAGGCCAATGCCACGCCGAGGATGAACACGTCACTCAACACTTCCCCCATTCGCCGGTTCTCCATTACAACAGTTCCCATCAGCCTCCGGCTCCGGCTGCGTCGGCGACATCCACAAGTCCCGCTCGTCATGCGCGCGCGAGCAGCAGCGGAACTCTCAGGATCCGCCCGCGCCCACCGCGTCTTCTGCTTCGGCAAACTCGCTGTGCCATAACAGGTCTCCTGCCAAACGTGGCGAATGAATGCCCACCCGCCGCGCAAGTCGGCGAAACTGTTGCGCCCGTAGTGACAGCAGGTCGGCCGGGGCACGACCCGATCCCAGAGGTACCAGGCGAATTGGATCGCTTTGGTGCCTCGCCGCCCTTCGGCCTGGCTGGTGTGTTCGAAGTCCACGGCCATGACGGTCACCGGCGACGCTTCGGGTATCGCTTGCGGCGCTCGGCCGCGGTCAGCCCACCCCAGATCCCGAACCGCTCATCGTGGGCGAGCGCCTCGGCGAGGCAGGCCTCGCGAACCTCGCAGCCCGCGCACACCCGTTTCCCGGGGCGGCCGTTCTCCCCCGTTTCAGGGAAGAACGCTTCCGGATCGGTCACTCGGCAGAGCGCGAAGTCGCGCCACTCCAGAGCGTCCAACGCCATCCTGGGCCGTATGTCGGTATCGGTCATCTCGCTCATCTCCCTTTTCCCGCAGATGGTGTCTCGGTGAGGCGGACGGTAACGCCTGACCTGGACAGCTCCACACGAACTCGCACCTCCGGGACACCCACCAGGTTCCAGCGACCAATCCGGGGCAAGTCCGATTGGGTTATCTGTCATATCCGTGGCGTCCTCTCCGACGAAGTCGAGTTGTTGTCACTGGGAGGAAGATCCGCGGCGTACGTGGTGAGTGACATCACGTAATGGAACGTGTTCGACGAACCATCAACTACTCATCAGAGCAGGTGGAAACGCCGCTTCTGACCTAGTTCTCGGCCGGTCACAGTCCACACCAACCCATTCCGCGACACCCGTGACCAGGACACCGGTCCCACACCGCTACTCTCGATAGCGTCGTCCGCGCCACAACCGGCACGCACATGGAGGCTGACCACGACCCTTTCACAGGGCGCCCAGTCAGCCAGGGGAGAAAAGGGAAATGAACGATGATCATTCGCAGAACCACGATTGCTGCCGTGACTACCTGCACCGCACTGGGACTGACCCTGTCCGGGTGCGGCAATGGCGACGAACAGGATACTCCCACTAGTCATACCGCTACCTCCGCTGCAATGACCACCACTGGATCTACGACCACGACCGCAGCAACCAACCAGACCACGATCTCGTCGTCGGATAACTCGGACACCGTCGGCGGAACCGCTCAGACTATTACCGCCGCCGACATCACCGCCCGCATCGAGGTGAAAGAACCCCAGCTGATCGAAAAGACCTCCATGGGAGAGCCGCGAATACTGTTGTTCCCGATCGTGCTCGACGTCGACTCCGGAACCCTGAACGCGACATCGACCAACTGGAAGGTCCGCACACTCAGCGGACAGACCATCACCGGCAGTGATTCCTGGGGCAACATCCCCACCGCGATCGGGAACAACGCCCTCGACGGCCACGCCGAAGGGCTCGTCCTGTTCCCCGGAATCGGAGACAAGCTGACCGACGACGTGTCGATCACCGAGGTCGCGCTCTATCCTCCGAGCGGATCGAATACCCCACTCGCTCGCTGGACGCTGCCCGAATCAGTCGCTGTGCCCGACCTCCCGCGCTCCGAATAGGCGGCGAACCGCCGCACCACGCGGCGGCTCACCGAGGTAGGTGGAGTTGCCTCATTCGGGTCGGGTGCATGTACGGCGGCCGCAGGCCGGCCAACCCGAAACCGGCCGCTTCCGGTTCCAAGAGCTCGGGTACACAGGCCGGTGGTGTGGTGCGCCCGAGAGTGCCATCGCTATGTAGGTGCGCCGCCGCCCACCGGTCGGCGGCGGGGCAGTGTTCGAACTCCCACCTCAGGACTCGGCCCTCACCATGGGCCCGTTTCTTGCCGATGACATCCAGGCCACCCAGGATCGCGGCAACGGCATCGAGATCTCCGACTCCGCGCCAGGTGACCGTGCGAGTGCTGGTGATCATCAGGGGCATGTAGCGTGCCCGGTAGCGGCCCTGTCGATCCGAGATCACCGCCGGCAGCGTGTGACTGAGTTGCTCGAGCCCGCGGTGATCGGCCCGCGACGCCCAGTGCCGCACCACGGGATCACCGGCCGGGTCCTCAGGGAACGAGCACGTCGCACACCAATGCCAGTCCTCGCCTGCGAGCTCGCATCGCGCCAGTGGCAGCTCGAGGTCGGGCGGGGCGCACTCGGGTGTCAGCGCCGGCACATACTCGCCTCGGTCGAGTGCCGCGGCCTTGTGATCGGCCCACAGTTCGGCCGCGAGGATCCCGTCGAGACTGATTCCCCACGGCGTCGCGTGCGCCAGTCCCGACGACAGGTGCGCCCGTACAACGAACGGTGCCATCTCCTCGGTGCCCGTCATGTCAGCCAGCACAATGCTTCAATGACCTCATCGCGCAGTGGTGCGAGCTCGACGCGCCAGTCCACCCACTGTGGGTCCGGGCCGGCCAACACCACCCGATCCGATTCGGCGCGGACCCGCCCGTGACCTATCGCGCTGCGCCCTCCGAGGAAGCCGTCACGCGCGAATCTGCCCCACACATCGGTGAAGAACGAGATTTCGAGAGGGGTGGCCCGGTCCAGCCGCAAGAAGGTTTCGAAACGGGTTCCCGCAGGGAGTGTTTCGACCTCGAATCGCATCAGCATCGACGAGCTGGCATCTTTGCCGGCTCCGCCCCCCGCGGAGGATTCGGGGAACGTCCGGGTGTCGGTGTCGTCGAATCGGCTGTAGCTCTCCAGGGAGACCAACTCGAACTGACTCATCAACCGGCCGTCATACGCCCGGGTCATGATCGTCTCGGTCTCACGCACCCGCGGGATGACCTTGCCCACCTTCAAGCAGCCGTCGATCGGTGGCTGACCTCCGCCGTTGCCGCCGAACACCCCGATCGGGGGAACCAGCTCCCGCAGTCGCTGCCGCCGGCGACCGGTCAGCCCGTCGCCGGTGACCTTCGTCAAAGAGCCACCGTTGCGTAGCGCGTGCGCCGCCGAGAGCGGGATCTGCCCTTCGTAGCCGATGACATCGCGGAACAGCTCCTCAGCGATCCTGCGCAACCCGCCGCGCAGGGAGTTCCCGGACACGATCGGCACCAGCACCGGCTTACCGTCCGGCTGGATCACCAGCTCGCGCCGGAACAGTGTCGTCGTCGTTCCAGAGTCCTCCCCCTTCTGGGAGATCGAGGACAGCGCGGTCAGCTCGACATCCCAACGCACCGTCGACCTCATCATCTCTTCCTTCCCGAAGTACGAGCGGCGGCCACGGCTTCGGCGACGATCCGTGTGCGCAACACGTACGACGTGGGACGCTCACGCAGCAACGTCAGCACCGGCTCGGACTCCTCACGCAGCAACGTCGCCAGCTCCAGCCGTTGGTCGGTGTTCGTCGGTTCCGATTCGAGGGACCGTGAGACCACCGACCACCACCGGTCGAGATCGCCGCCACCGATGTAGGTGGCGACCCGAACACGGTTCGGCAGGTGCTGGGTCCAGTACGTTTCCCGCCGCCGGCCGACCCATCCCGAATCCCAGTCGATCCCGTAGTGCAACAACAGCAGCAGGCGTTCAGCCGTTGCCGCCGGACCCTCGAGCGGCGGCAGCCCCGCCGGTGCGGACGCGAGCCATCGATCGGTCGGGCTGGTCATTTCGTTCCTTTCGCACTCGCCGACACGGTGGCTCGCAGCGCAAGCTCCCACCACTGCCCGACCTGGCGGTACGGGGCGAGACGGTCCCAGTCCGCGAAGACCGCCGGCCACCGCCTGGGGGCGATCCTGGCGAACACCGGATACGGGGCCGCAGGCTCGGCGAGCATCCGGGCACCGAACCCCAGCGCCCGCAGTCGGCGCATCGCTGTCACCGCCGCGACGTCACGCGTAGTCCAGGGCAGGCACGTGTCCTCGACCGCAATCCCGCCCCACCGTGCGTGCGGCAGGATGTGCTTTCGGCCGGGCCGCAAGGGCACCACCACGGCGGTATCCTGATCAAGTGGCCGCGACAAGATCCGTTCGAGATCCGCCGCGGTCACTGCCCTCATTGCTGGTCGTGTGGTGACCACATGCATGCTTCTGCGCAGATCCGGGTGCTGGTAGGCCCAAGCGCAGGACGTGCACAGCCCACCTTCCGCGGGCGCTTTCCACGAATCGAACCCCGTGAACGTTCGGGAGACCACCTTGGTCACCGCCTCCACCGGAACCGGGGACGCCGCGCATCTCGCACACCGGCCCACCCTCGCCAGTTTGACTGCCTCGCGCGTCTTCGTCGACGCGAATGCCGCGGCGACGACGTCCTGCCGGCCGGCCACCTCGCACAGTTTCCCCACAACACACTCCTCACATGCCCAGGCGTGACTTCAAACCGCCCCTACGACTGGAGGAAGATCCGCACAACGGAGACTGTGTGACAGAAGCTGCGAATCTCGATACGACCGGACACCGCGAGGAGGACGTATGGCGGGCAAGCCCGAACCCGACGGCCTGGACCTGAACACTCTCCGGGCACTGCGCCGACCCCGCCGCGACCTCGCAACTCTCACCGGGCGCATCGCCGGGCACCTCGACGACCACGACGGCTACCTCGCCTTCTCCGGCGGCAAGGACTCACTCGTCGCACTCCACCTCACCCTGCAGGTCGAACCGAACATCCCCGTCGTGTTCTTCGACTCCGGCCTCGAGTACCCCGAGACCTACACCTACATCACCGCACTCGCCGACACCTGGAACCTGAACCTCGAACCCCACCGAGCTGACCCACCACTGCTGACCGTCCTCGCCCAGTCCGGCGAATGGGACCACCAACAGCCCACCCGCCCCACGAGCCAGAAACTGCGCGACATCCTCATCGGTGCACCCTCCCGCGCGGCGCACGCGGCACACGGGCCAGGAGAAATCTGGGGCGTACGCGCCGACGAGTCACCGAAAGGGACCGGACGCTGGTCGCTCTACTACAACGCACTCAACAGCCACGTCACACGCGACTGCGACGGCTGCTGCACCAACACCACCGAGCAACGCCGACACCACGGTGGCCTCATCGACCGAGCCGACGGAACATATGTCTTCGGGCCCATATGGGACTGGACCGTCGACGAAATCTGGGCATACATCGCCCACCACCAGCTACCGGTGAACCCCATCTACGACAAACTCCGCAAACTCGGCACACCCGAACAACACCTACGGGTCTCCCACATGCTCGACGGCGCCTTCCTCGAACACGGCCGCATCACCCGCCTACGCCGCGGATGGCCGGCACTCTTCGAAGAACTCGCCCAAGTCCTCCCCCGGATCCGCGAGTTCGTCTGACGCCTCCGCTTTATATGCGGTGAGGATCAGCATCACCGCCGCGAGCATCGTCCGGGCCAGCCAGCACACCAGCGGGACGTACGTCGCCTTCGGGGCTTACGTCATCTGCGGGGCGACGATCCTCGGGTCGAGCTGGGAGGACCTCGACCGGAACGCCCAGCAGCATGCCCGGTGGCACATCGACCTCGCCGGCGGGCGCTAGGTTCGGGGATCGCCTCCGGGGCAAGGGCGCTCAGGGGTGTCATCGCACATCGGTGTCGGAGCGCGCCGGTAAACTCGTCAACGCACGGAACCACCCACTTCAGGAGTACTCGTTGACTGAGATCATCGACCCCGAAGAAGCCGCCGACAAGCCGAAGCCCGCGAAGAAGCGGAAGCCTCGGAAGGCGGCCGACTTCAACACCGCGATCGGCCCCAACCTCCGGTCGCCCGCCTTCGACAGGTTGCTTGACCCCAAGCTGACGTCGAGCATCATCGACCGGGCGGGGATCAACAAGGTGTTCGCCGAAGGCCTGGCCCCGCACACCGACAGCATCGCGAAGCTCGCCGGGTTCAACATGGCGAACTACAGCGGGGTGAACACGATCGGGAACCTGCTGGACTCGCCGGCGTTCAAGCAGAGCGTTTTGGGGCTGTCGGACGTCGGCAGGACTCAGGGTTTCCTCGATGCGATCAACGAGCAGATCACGTCGAGCATCCGCACGCCCGCCCTGGCCGAGTGGGCGGCGTCCCCGGCAGCGTCCACTGTCACGCCGTCGCTCGGAATCCTCGCTGCCTCGATGAACATCGGCGAAACGAACACGGCAATCCAGCGCATCACCGAGGCCTTGGCGGACACCGCGATGACCAAGGGCATCACCGAACGCCTCGTGTTCAACATGCCGAACCTGTTCCCGTCCATCAGCCCCCTGCGGGACTGGATGGAGGCGAACGACGCAGCCATGACGGCGATGACGTCACCCCTGCTGGACATCGCACGGAACGCCCACGCGCACCTCCGGGACGACGACGAGGACCAGATCGAGTTCGACGTCGACAACACCACGCTGGTTCTGCCGCAGCTCACCGAACTCGCCGAAGCGTACGAGTCGGGAGACTTCGACCAGCCGTCGTTCTCCGCGTTCTCCGAGGCGATCGAGGAGAGCCCCGAGTGGCGCGAGGCCATCGACAACGCTGTGGACCGGGCGAAGGCGGCCCTGTTCCTTCCCCGGAAGACGGTACGCCTGATCATCAAGTTCGGGATCTTCGCGACGCTCACCACCGTCGTGGCGGTCGTGACGATCACTGGCGGCGTCGGCCTGCTTCCGGCCGTCGTCGTGGGCGCGATGAGTGCGCAGGGACCCATGGACCCCATCAACAAGTTCGTCGACGAGAAGCTCCTGCCCGACAAGGAATCTGACCAGGAAGCGAAACCCGAGGAGTAGCGCATGAACGGTGGCGGGGGTTCACCGTGATCAACCTCGGTACCGGTGGTGGCGCCTGCCCGCACCGGAACGGACATCGAGCTGCGGATCCACACCTCCATCGCACCGTTCCGCAGCCGAGGAGTGGTTCCCCGGCAGCAGGGTTCACCGTCACGGTCATCGTGCACCCCGTCGACGCGGCGACGGGCCAGCCACGCTATCTGCCCCCGCGGACCCCTAGCCGCATGCAGAAAGGACACGAGCAATCGCGTCCTTCTCGGCTTGGGTGACCCAGAGTTGATATGCAGCCTTGACCTCGACCTGCTTTGCAACGTACACACACCGGAAGCTTTTGTTGGCAGGCAGCCAGGTCGCGGCGTCGCCGTCGCTTTTTTGCTGGTTCGCCGGGCCGTCCGCGGCGAGGAGATTCCGGGGATCGTTGGCCAGGTTGCGGCGGGTGGTGTCGTCGAGCTGTTGGGCGCCTTTCTGCCAGGCGTCGGAGAGCGCGACGACGTGATCGATCTGCACCGAGCTCGAGGTGTCCTTGCCGCGGGTGAACGCGATGGTCTTGCCGGTATATGGGTCGTTGAGGGTGCCGGTGAGGATCACGCAGTTCTTGGTGCCGTCCTTGTAGGTTCGGTCGATGAGGTCGCGGTCAAGGATGTCGTTGCGGGTGTCGCACCCGTTGTGTCCGCCTGCGACGGTGACGTCATCGGACCATGCCTGGCCGAATTCGTCTCGCGTGTAGCCGGTTTTGGGTGCGCGGCCTTTGACCGGCAGTGTTTCCAGGGTGGCGAGGGTCTGCGCGACGTCAGGAGTTGGGCTGGCCACCATGTCGGCGGTCGGGACTACTGGTGGGGTGCTTGGGCGGGTCTGCGCCTCGAAAGCGGAGACGGTGCCGCAGCCGGTGAGAACTGCGGTAGCGGCGGAGGCGAATAGCACTTTCGTCCGGCGGGTGGTCGTCTGGCTGAATGGCAAGGAGGCTCCCTTGGTGGGCTAAAGCCGAGAGTGGGAAGTGGGGGTTGTCGGCACGGAGGGGCCCTCGGCGATGCTAAGCAGGATGGTGCGGGCGGCCGCGGCGTCGCTGCGGGCTCGGTGTCCGCCATCGAGCCGAATGCTCTTCTCGGTGCCCTCGGCCTGCGATCGCATTCGCATGATGCATCCCCACATCTCTGGGTCGGCGAGGTGTGCGGGGTCGAGACTGTGCCGAGCACAATCATGGAGAACGCGGCCCTGATCGAACTGACTGTTGTAGGAGAGGGTCACTCGGCCAGCGGTCACCGCAATGAGCGCCTGGTGGACCGTAGACCAGCCGGGTGCGCCGATCAGATCGGCCGGGGCAATTCCATGCACGGCGTAGGCGTCCGGGTGGATCGGAACTTCGCCGGGATCGACAAGGGTTTCGAGCAGTGGATTGCCGGTGGTGGCGTCCAAAACGCAGATCTCGATGATCGAACCGTCGAGGTCGGTCGACTCAACGTCCAGCACTGCTGCCCGGCCGGGGACGAGCATGCCCCGTGCCCATTGCTGCGGAGACGTCTGTGTACTGGTCATGCCACCTCCTTCTCGTGATCATCGTGACGGCACCCTCTGACATGTGGTTCTGACTCCGGCACATATGCCGACCCGGAGAAGCTCCTGGTAGCGCTCGGGCGCCGTCTCCCGACAAGGATCGGGATGACGGCGCCCGAGAGGCTGGGGCCACACCACCGGACTGCTTCCTAGCTGTAGGAATGCTCAGGTTCGCGCTCACTGGAGACCTGCCCGTCGGTGCTCGGCGGCTGATCTCCTCCCTGCGATGTAGCAGCATCTGCGACGTCGGTTGTCTCAGTCGCGTCCTTGCTGGCGCCACCACGCGCGGCCTTACTGGAGGCGTTCTTCCGCTTCTTCGGGGCGGTGTAGCCCATGGCTGCGAGCTCTTTGGCCGTCCATCCGCCTTCGATCGCGTTCTCGTGGGCTGTCCTGATTGCGTCTACAGCTGCCTCGCGTGCGGAATCGAGCGCGGCGAGCTCTTCCACTGCTTCCCCGATGGCTCCGACAAGTGCGACTCGTGTTTCGATTGCCTTCTGCGCCAGTGCTTCCGCATTCTTTCGTGCGGTCTCGATTGCCTTCTTGTGGGCTGCTGGCGTAATCGTCATGTGTCACTGTCTCCTTCGTCTCTGCGGTCGTGCCGCACGTCGCGACACGACTTGTGACCGGTCTGGTCTATAGTGGCGATCGTATTGTTCCGCTTCGGGATCAAGCACAGGGCACTGTCCCCGACGGTCACAGGAAGCGTGCGGGAACCATGCCCGGACGGACGGCGCTGATCTGGATGAGCTGCCCGGTCTGCGGTGCTTCAAGCATTTTTCCGCCACCGAGGTAGATCGCGACGTGGTTGGCCCCGTCCGCCTGCCAGTTCCCGAACAGCAGGTCACCGGGCTGGGCTTGGTCCATGCTGATCTGCTGGCCTGCCCGGAACTGTTCCTGTGAGGTACGGGGCAAGACCTTCGTGCCGCCGGTACCGATGTAGTAAGCGAAGCGAGTGAGCCCAGAGCAGTCGTAGCCGACGGTAGCTCCGCCGGTGCCGTCACCCATCGACGGTCCGGTGAGAAGGCCTCCGCCCCATTGGTAGGGCAATCCGATCGCACGCATCGCCGCTTCGATGACCGCACGCGCGAACTCGAGGTTGCGGGGAAAGCGGGGATCGAAGGTCAGATCGCTGACTGCGGTCGGGGCGAGCATTCCTGTCAGGGAGGGGATGCCGGCCGCAGTGGTGGGTGCTCCGCTGACGACAGGAGGCAGGACAAACGGATTCGTCTCGTGTGGCGGAGTCGATGACGGTGCCTGAGCTGCGGGTCCCGCTGCGTGGGCGACACCGGCGGGCCCGGGTTCCGGGCTGGGGGCGGGCAGGACCACCTCGGGAATCAGACCCTGCGCCTCGGGCGGGAGCTGTTCCCTGGCGCCTACAGCGGCATCCTGGACTTCCGGTGGAATGGCGTTCTCGATCTCAGCTTGCCAGTCGGCGGGCAACTGCTCCTGCGCCTGCTGCACGGCCCGGGCCGCGTCGTCGAGGTAGGGCTGCGGGTCCGGGACATACTGGGCGACAGCTGGCGGTAGTTCCTGTGCGACCGCCGCGACGCTGTCGGTGATCGCGGGGTCCACTCCGCCGCCCTGGGCAGCTGATGCGCCGGCCACTGCGACGCCGACGATGATCGATGCGAAATCCATGATGTCTCCTAGCCGTTGGTGCGGCGGCCAAGGGCGGAAGTACTGTCTCGATGACCGCGAGGGTGTCGTGCGATCACCGACAGTAGAGATGGACCTGTACAACTCGACCGAACTCACAACCGGGGCAACCCAGTCGGGCATCCACAACTGCCAATAGCGCGTGGAGAATTGGACCGGATGCGGAAGATCAAATAGAGTGTGGGTACTGAGAATGCACCGGGTGAGTCGGAGGCACACCATCTTGCAGGTGGCCTCCGACTTTTCTTTCTGCTCACAGCCCCTTGCCATCTCGTCGTCCGGTATGAGCGTCGGCGCCGGAGGCCTCCTTCCCGTCCGTTGTGTCCGCGGTCGGATCCGCATCGCCGTGTGGCGCGGCCTTCACCACTCTGAATTGCGCCGACGCCGCGAAGATATCGGGATGAAAGGTCAGGTCGGGGCGCCGGTTGCGCGGCTTGTCCGCAGTCATGACTGTGTGTTCCTTCCGGTGAGGTGAATCTGTCACGAACGCCCCGCCTCGACTCGTCATGCCGTCTCGTGATCGACAAGTTGGACGACCAGGCGCTCCCCCGGTTGCTGACCAGGCCGCTCGTACGGCACAAAATGAGCCCCCACCACCTGCAGCTGCATTCCTCGTGGCAGCAGATGGTGCGAGTTGTCCACGCGGGAAGATTGCCCGTAGTACATGCCCCGGTCGGTCTGGATCTCGAAGACCACATCGGTAGGCCGGGCGGTCGAGTCCAGCTCGTGCAGCGAATGGGTTGCCGCAGTGAACCGATCGAACGACAGGACCGTCCCCGGCGATAGCGTCGAGGGCAGATCCGACGGGTTCACGACCGCGTGGGGAATGCTCACCGAGGTATACACGAGATGACCTCGTCCGGATTCGCGTTCGTATCGTTGGATTGCCCTGTCCACTCGTTGGACCTGCTTGCGGCGAGCATCGTCGAGCTCGACAGCGTCGCCGGCCACCGCGGAGAGGGCGCTGTTCGTCTCCCGCCAGGTCTTCGGGTCCGACGTCAACGATGCGAGCGCCGTGTACTGGGCTTTCGGCATGGCATCGAGGACGCGGCGCTTCGCCGCGGATCGGGTGTTCCGTTGTCGTGCCGAGAGTGTGCGACGGAGTTCGATTCCCGGTGGCAGCTGGGGGCGTAGCCGAGAGTTTCCGATTGCCGCCGGCGTGGGCCGTGGATAGGCACGGTTGAGGTCCCGTTGCGCTCGGGTCAATCCCGGTAGGTTCTCGGTGGCGGTGTCGAGTTCTCGTGCTCCGCTGCGGAGATCAGCGCGGGTGTCGTAGGCGTGCTGCGAGATCAGGGCGCCTTCCTTGCGGGTGGCGACGTCGCTGTCGCCCCGGTCGGGATCGAACACACCGTCGCCGCGGTCTGGGCTGATCCGGTCATGGCTGCGGCCCATCAGTTGCGCCGATCGAATCCGGTGACGTCGCCGCGCAGCTGGGCCAGCGCCTTTTCCCGCGCCTGGTGTTGATCGGCCAGGTCGGTGGCCAGGTCACCGATTGCCGACGCTGCGAGGTCATCATTCGCCGAGTTGACCAGCAGTTCTCCGAGCGCCGGTGCGTGAGCGTCAATGCGACCGAGAGCCGCCGTACCGTCGATGGAGTCCTGAAGCATCAGTAGGTCTTGGTGATACGTCCACAACGCTGCGACCCGCCCGATCAGTGATTCTTTGACCTGGTCGAACCACCGTCGCTGCTCGTGGTGGACAGTCCGAGCCGCGTTAGCCTCGGCACTGACTCCCCTCGTGGGTTCGCCGACGCTGGCCCGGAAAGTTGCCAGCTCACCGCAGTGGCAGAGAATCACACGGAGTTGGTCCTCGAGATCGAGCCGGATGCGGTGGATGTCGAGGCCCTCGTGACTCCATGCCGGCACTTCACGAATATCGTCGACGATCGCGGACGCCGTCATGGCCAGACGAAGTTCGAAGAAGTCGCCGCCGGCCCAGACGTAGGCATCGAGCTTGGCAATGCTGCCGCGGATCATCTGCTTGTCCGCCGCGGCCAGCCTGAGCCGGTCGCGGCGGATCCACCACCACATCGCGAGGACCTCCACACCTGCAGCCGCGGAGATGAATACCGTCAGATCCGTGACCGGCGACTGAAACAGCGGATTCATGTCGAGTAGGACAGGAATCATGCCGATCAGAACGGGTGCGATCACGACGAGGGGAATCTCGACAACGACACCGCCGTTCGTCCTCCCGAACGGGACCTGCGTGCGCCAGATATTCCGTCGGGGATAGGAATTCACGTCGTGGGCGGTAAAACCCAGCTCCGCTCGCTTTGTGACGATCGTGGCCACCCTCGGCGAGAGGAGTTGTAAGTGGATACGGTCGAGCGCCGTCAAAAACTGGTCGCTCTCGGGGTCGATCTCGACGCGGTCGATCAGGTCCAGAACAGCGCGGGCCGCGGGGTCGCCCGCTTCTGCCGGGATCATCGGCGTAGCTCGCTTCGCCCGATGGACCGCTGCTCGCTGACATGCCGCGATTCGGTGTCATTCTTTCCGGGATAGGTCCGTGGATCCGGCCGGCCCGAGGGGTGATGAGGGAAACCCTCGAATGCTTCGACGGCGGTGTCGCACTGCGCATGCTCGCCGGCCCATCGGATGTGACCGCAGCGGCAATAGGTGGCATCTTGCCATGGGTTGTAGGTCTTCGGTTCGTGATGCAGATCGATGCACCGGTGCCGCGCCCCGACCTGCACACCACACACTGCCAGCCGGCTCAGAACATGGCGGGTGTACGACCTCGCGCCGCTGTGAACGCGCTTGTCCGTCCGGTGGTCCGCCGGACCGGATGACAGGTCAACGTCCTGGTGAATACTCAACACTTCTCCCATCAGTGGTTGTCTCGTCAGGTCTCAGGTACGCGCAGATCTCACGCCCCGACGGGGTCGGATTTGGACCTGCGGGTGGTGTCCTGTTCGCGGCGCCCTACCGCGCGGCCGAGCAGTCGATCGAGACTCTCGTTCACCACGTCGGGGCGCTCGAGGCCGACCATGTGCCGCGCTCCGCTCACCGGGATCAGTTCGGCGAGGGGAAGAGCCGCCGCGAGTCGCTGTGAGTGCCCGATCGGGGTCACCCTGTCCCGGGTTCCACAGATGATCGACGCCGGCACCTCCGCGAGCACGTCGAGCGCCGGGGAAGCGTCGTAGATCCGCAGATCACGCAGGAAGGCGGCCACGGTGGCGATCGGCGTCGCGTGGACCATCCCGTAAGACGTGGCGGCGGCACGGACACTTGCACTCGGAGCAAGCGGGCAAGTTGCGCCGACCACCGGCGACAAGATGCGACGTGAGAGATTCCAGCTGCGCCCGACGAGCCCTGGGGCGTGAGCTGATGCCGACCGCAACAACGTCACCGCCGGCGTATTCAGTGCGCGCCCGATGCCGGCGCCAGCGACATTGTCGACGGCGGTCGAGATCAACCCGGCTCCCACGACTTGCGCGGCCGCGGCCTCTTGGTGATGGGCGATGTAGGACATCACGGCCATCCCGCCCATCGAGTGCCCGACGAGGACAATCGGACCCTTTGGCGCCACCGTGCGAATCACCGCATCCAGGTCCCGTCCAAGCTGGCTGATCGTGTAACTGTCGGTGACAGCCGCGCCGGATCCACCATGGCCGCGGTGATCGAAGAAGACCAACCGGGCACGCCCACGCCAGGCCTCGGCCAGGCAGGCCCGTTGCGGTGCCCAGGCGTCCATGTGGAGACAGAATCCGTGCGCGAAAATCACAGTGACCGGCGCCATCCGGGATCCGATCTCACGCACCGCAAGAGAGGTGCCGTCGGCGGTGAGGACGAGGCGTGTGCGATCCCCGGGGGCCCTCATCGCTGGCCATCCAGACCTCGGGCCAACCATCCGCATCCATACTGGTCCGCGCGGTGACGCCCGGTGAGCGACTCTGAATGAAGGTGGCGGCGGATTTTCTTCGCGTCCGTCGGGTGGATACGGCGAACCTCAACATTCATCGGTACCACTCCTTAGTCCTCACGACAGCAATTGCGAGGACCATAGGTCCGGACCTTGACTGCCCCACCTGGACCGCGAGCGATCGGCAACTCCGCCACAACAGACGCACCTCCGTCGTAGGAAGTGCCACCACTCCCAATCATCCGGAGGAAGATCCACACAACTGGAGTTGTGTGACATGTCTTTGGACAGAACCGATGGGTCTTCATCCACAGGCCGACATCGCTCAGCATGATGTCCGCGCCCGGAACACCGTTGGGGCGGCGGCCGTCCTATTTGAAGGCCAGTCTGCCGGTCATCGACACTGTGGCTCCGCGCCTATCGACGGATCACCGGCCACGCCCCATCGACCGTCCTTCCCAGAGGGATCTCGGTATACACGATGTCCTTTACTGAGTAGGCGATCGCCCCGCACCGAGGGCACTGCCCGGGCAGCTGTTGGTGTCGGATCATTGCCCAGTGCTCGTCACACAGGAGGTAGTCCACGCGAACGGCGAAGTGGCAGCAATCCTTGACGACCACCGCCCAGCGGGCCGCACGCACGAAGCCGACGGGGTCACCGGGGAAGTACTGAGGATGCTCCGCGCAGAACTCACACGCCAGTTCCGTCTGAACGATCGACGGCATCGGGGCGGATCGGTCCGCATCGTCCATACCGAAAACACCTCCCAATCTCGAAACCAGTCACCCGGCCCTCGACACCTCAGCCGAAGAACACGTTCGATCGCGCGCCGATCACGGCATCACCACCCCGCTCAGACACTCAATTTCGGATCGGTGGTCGCCGATACACTTTCCGAAACCTGCTCGCCGCCGTTTCGTACTCATCCATCCACGCGCCCAAACTTGTTCCCTCCTCGTACGGAACCGAAGCGAGAATCACCAACCTCTGATCGATGGTCGCAAGCAACTCGTCCACCTCCTCCGCTGGAACGGGGGCTCGTTTTCCCCTCAGAAGGAACCACGCCACCAAGTTAATCGTCAACGGATAGACATCCCCGAAAACTAGACGCAACCCTTTGACTGCCTCCCGCAGCCGCTCGCCGCAATCTCGCTGTGAGTCCGAACCCTCGGTAGCAGCAGCAAGTTCGAGCACCAACTCGCGAATGCCGATCAGCTGCGCAGGCAGTGTCGGATCGGTCAACCGCGTCGCCCTATGTCCACGACGCCGAGCCACATCAAGCTTCCTCACAGCTAATACACAGGCGACCGAAAAAATGAAGACGGTCACTCCAGCAACCGCCGCCCACATCCCCGTCGATGAGGGCGCGATCGACTCCCCATGCGATAGACGCAAAGTCGCGATGACGCCCAAGCTCACGACAATCGCGTAATGCCCAACGAGGAACCTGATGCAGTCGATGTTATTCGGGGAATAAGCTAGGAAGATTGGGAGCGTCAACCCAAGATAGCCGACCCAACAACCGACCCCTACCCACCACCCGGTTTCCCCACCCTGAACGTCGACAACCATGAGCGCCCACAACGCCACACCGACAGCACATGCTAACGACACACTTCCCACAGCAACAAGACGAAGAACCTCGTCACGATTGAAGATCGGCCTTACCCGTATATCACTCACTCCCCTCATTTTTCCTTCCCTTGTGTTGGGAACACCCAGACCGTCCCCCCGGGACGTTCATCCGCATCCCACCTCGGCGCGGTTGAACTTGGCCACCACCACCAGGCAAAACCTAGGACTCCTTGCGCGTTTAGATCCAGACGATCCACCACATCGGGGGGACCGCGATCGCCAGCCCGGTTCCGAACACGAGGAAGGGGGCGAAACCGAACTCCCCCACATCCTTCCGGCGTCCGATAAATTTCACCCACAGCATCACCACGAGCGCGAGGACGTTCGGAAGCAACATCCCTGAGAGCACATTCATCCATCCGACCCATCCCAGGGCAGCACCCAGAATGAAACTCAAACGCACGTCGGCGAGCCCAGGGTAGCCGCGGGAGACGATCGCGAAGGCAAGATTGAACGCGAACACCAGCATGCCGGCGAGAAGCGCGCGCCCACCTGCCGCAGGATCTTGATCCACCGCCACAGCGAATGCCCCGAACATCAGGCCCACTGCAGTGGTCAACCGGATCAACGTCAACGGAAACCGCAGCGTGAAGTGATCGATCCACGCTGCCCACACGCACAGCAGGCTCAGTGCAAGCCAGGCCGTCAAGATCGCGTCGCCGCGGGCGAGCAGCACGGCGCCAAACCACATTCCCGCGGTCGTAGCCGCAGGAACGATCCGCCGGCCAGTTGCCTCTGATGGAATATCGACCGCCTTACACAACCGGGCCATCATCGGCGCTATTGCCGCACTCAACGCCGCACCAACTGCAGCGCAAGCGCTTGCAGCCCACCACAGCCCTGTCGTGCCGTATTCGGCATCAAGCCACTGAACCGCGAACCACACCACCACACTCGCGACGACGACAATCCCAGCAGGCGCGTACACCGTCGCCGACAGATGATCACTGCGTTGCCCTGCCGCATCTTCAGCACCGACGGCCGGCGATTGTGGCTCCTCGCTGGGACCACTGCCCGCCAGCTCGGACGTCGGTTCGGTCATCTCGGGCACTCCTCCGCAACTGTGCGACAGACATAAGGGACAGATCGACACTAGCCGTCCACCTGGACAGTCTCAGCACCACCGAACCGATGCGGGAGCCCGCCCACTGGAAGGGCCCTTCGAGAAACCGCAGCTTGACCCACTGGTGCGGCGGTGGTCGCGCCGGGCGTCGTTTTGTCCAGGTCATCACATATCACTGGGCTCGACATTGCGTCCCCCCTGTCGGACTGGAATAGAAGCGAGTACTCGTGAATCGACGAACCACCACCGAAATTGCTGCACTGCCCCTCATCACGGCCGCCATCCTCACCGGGTGCAGCAACACAGAAGCCGAGACCGTGTCCCCCGTCAGCCGAACCAGCCGCTGCTGCCACACACGTCGAGTGGTCGACGAACCCCACCGTTGATCAAGGTCAGCCCGGCGTGACCGACGCTCAGACCCGGCCATCCGAGACACAGCCAGCGACGACTGCTACGCAGGCCACCGCTGCCGCCGCAACGTCGCCCACGAGCGCTCAGTGCGGAATCGTCACGAACAACCTGAACGGTGCGACTGCACCTGTGATCATCATCGCCGGAACTCCGAGCTGCCCAGCAGCACTGAGCATCAGTGATCGCTACCTCAACGACCGTACGGTCGCCGCGCAAGGACAAGGGCGATTTGCTGTCATCGACGGTTGGAACTGCAGCTGGCCCTACCTCCCGGACCGATCACACGCCGACTCCTACCTGCAATGCGTCGACCCGACCGGGAATGCCGTCAAGATCGGCGACTGACACAGAACACCGCGGCACACCGAATCTCGTGTAACCCACGCGCGACGCGCCGACATCGGCGCTCGCACGAACGACCAGACGAAGGCAGTATTGACTCATGGGGGCACCAGTGAAGAAATCCGCGCGCAACTCACGTCGGCCACGTCGTGACCGCTCCGCATCGCCGGTCCGCAGCTATGCGGAATACAACAAGCGCCTCGCCGCCGGGGCGAAAACCATCGTCATCGACGCCGACCCGGAGAACTGGCTAGACCTTGGCCACGTCCCCAGCAAAGTCGAGGTCAAAATTATCGGACAAACCTGCGCGGGAATCGCCGGCGGCTCCATCGCAGCCGCCGGCCGATGCTTCGTCCAAGCGTCCAACCACGCCAGGGTCACTGCCTACGAACATGCTCACATCGAAGCGTTCGACGACAGCACCGTCGACGCCCGCGGTAAGAGCCATATCGTCGGCACCGACAACGCCAGGATCCGCGCAGAAGACAGCGCCATCGTCTTCGCACACAGTCATTGCCACGTCCAAGCCAACGGTCAAACTCTCATCGCCGCCACCGACACCACCACGGTCCGCATCGACGGCGAGGCCCGCGTCCGAGTGAGCGGTGGCGTGCGCATTATCGGGCCCGGCCGACCCGCGAATGTCGAAACCCATCCGATCAGCCGTCTCGCACGCCACCTGAATTTCTAAGCGAGACGATCCCCGCTGCCCGGCTGCGCCGCGGGGCACAACTGTCGAGCTGGGCAGCTCATCCACGCCCACGCTGCACTCACTCCGTTCTGTTGGTTTCCGCAGGAAACAACAACTCGTCTCCACGTAAGCGAGCCAGAACGTAGCAGTGGGCTTCTCCATCACACCCTCACTCGATCTAGCAACCAAACTCCAGCAGCAGCACCACTTCCTGATCTGAGCTACTTCACGGACTCATTGCACAGCTCGCGACGTCGACACCACAGCGACATCGATCCGCGGACTCAGTCCTGCGCGTCCAGCGCCACTGAGATTCTGACCGGACCGACGCACCAACATCGAACGGAGTCCACGTCGAATCAATTGGGCGTAACCAGCACCTGCAGCTCACCGATTCGCTGTTGGTAGTTGGAGGTCAACGGAACAGGCACGACTCCACCTGCTCCGCCACCTGGCCATACTGCTGTCCAGTTCACAATCCACGCCGACGTCGCCGATACGTTGTTCACGCCGCCGGGCTGCGTAATCGATGTCTTCTCGATGTGGTGACCGCATGTCGGGGATGGCAATCCACTCGGTGGGGTCAGCGGACTGGCGTCGATCAGGTCGTTGTACGGGGTGAACGGCAGAAGCGCTCCCGGGCAGATTGTCGGGAGGGACCCGTCCCCCCAGTTGATCGTGACACTCGAGTTGACAGCTGTGGCGGTCACCACGACGCCTCCCGGACCGGGGACGACACGTGTCACGGGGCCGACGGTGCTCTCCCGGATCTGATCCGGGCAAACCCACGCCCAGGCCTCTCGGCCGACGAGGCCTGTTCTGCCACCCGGGAAGTTGGCGGGTTCCGGCGTCCAGCACATCGGCGGTTCCTCGAGTTGCATGCCGGTCACGGCTGTTCCCACCACATTCATGACTTGTGCCATGCTCACCGGGGTGGCCGGCATACCGACATCCGGACTCAGCGGAACGCAGTCCGTGAATCGGCCGCACGCCTTCAACTGCTCCCGAACCGGAGGTCCTGTAGGAGCGGCCACGACGTCACTGCCACCACCGCTGTATCCAGACCCACCGCCGCCCGTCCCCGCTGCACTCGCCCCTGGGGAGCCTCCGGAGCCAGGTGAAGCCGAAGGTACCTGGACGTAGCTGCCCTGCACTGTGATGTTCGAGCCGCCGTTTCCCATGCCGGGGTTGACGTCGATTCCTCCAGAGCCGAAGCCGGGTTGTCCAAGCGCTGAGTGTGGCGACGCAACCAGGCTCCCCAGAACGAGCGCGCCGATCACGGCCGCATGAAAACGACGACGATTTGGCATGTGTTCTCCTTGGTTATGGTGCATCGCACGGCGCGTATCGGGCTGCTGCATCGCTGGTGACTCGCCAGCCGTTTGCATCGGGCCAGTCCGCATTCCGGACGGTCAACTGGGCGAGCACAAACTGCGGCCGGTTGACGTCGTAGGCGGGACTACCGTCTGACTTCGTCCAGGTCATACCGGAGATGTCGGTGCAGGCGCGCACGTGGACCCAGGCGGGCCCGGGGATTGCCTTGCCGTCGTCGCCTACCGGTATGCCGGCGTCGGTGATCTTCGCATCGACCACCGTGATTGCCCCCTCGCTCCTCACGTTCTGAGACCGGTGCAGCGTGAGGTCGGCCCTCCATCCGTCCAGCACGGGACCACCGGCAACGGTGTCGAGTTGCTCGATCGGCACCGCGGGATCGGCATCGAGCCGCGCCCAGACCGCATAGAAGTCATTGACCTTCGCAAGCGCCTGTTCCCGTGCCAACTCGTCAGGAGTCTTGTTCGAGGTGTCCGCCCCGTCGGGACCCTCGAACGCCGGGTCACCGGTGACAGTGAGCTCTACCGCCGGATCCGCCGCGTCGGTGTCGGAGCAGGCGGTCACGCCGACCAATAGGGTCGTCGCAGCCAAGGCGGCGACGGCGGTTCGGCGGATGGTGGTGTGTGCCATAGTCGTATCTCCTAGAAGAGTCCGGCGTTGCAGGGCGTACCGGGCAGTGTGTAGTCGGCTGTGACTCTCCATCCTGCTGGGTCGGGCCACGCGGTGTTCGTCAGGATCGGCTTCCCGAGCTCGAGAACGTCGGTAGCGCGGGCGAGGCAGACGTCCATCTCGATGGTCGCGGTGCCGGGCGTAGGGATGCCGTTTTCGTCGATCGGGATGTTGTGGCGGGCGATGGTGTTCTTGAGAACCTCGACCTCGCCTGCGTCCGCCTCGATGCGATGGGCGGTGATGTCCCGCTTCGTCGATTGAAGGAAGTTGCCGGCCGCGACATTGTCGAGATCTGCGGGGTTGGCGGCGGGATCGGCGCTCAGACGCGCGAGCACCGTGTAGTACTCGTTGACCTTCGCCAGTGCGGCTTCACCGGCCTGTTGTTCGGGGGACTGTCCGGAGCCGGGCGGTCCGGTGAATGTGGGTCCGGTGTTGGTTTCGAGGGTGACCGGCTCGGGGGTCAGGATGCTGCAACTGGCGCTCAGGCACATCGCGGCAGTGAGTGTCGCCAGTGCGGCGATGCGGCGCGTCATGATGCTGCTCCGATCCGGTAGTGGCTTCCGTAGGTGGAGTCGAGCTGACTCAAGAGCATCTTGGTTTCGTGTTCGGGCTCTGCTTCGAGGGCGTCGAGCTCGGTGATCATGCGATCGATCAACCTTTGGGTGGTCTCGGTGTCACGCGAGAAGTGGGTGGCGATGATCGCCGCACGCCAGCACCCTTCGTGGACGATGTCGACCTCGAGGCCCGTCTCCGCGGCGGCGTGTGCAGCCGCGAGGTCCTGGGGAACTTGTTGGCCGCGGATGTAGCGGGTGGCGAGCTCCTCGGCGACGTCGGTGACGGCGGAGATCATGTCTTGCTTGATGTGGTCGGCCCACCCGTAGGCGGTGGGGTCATCGCTATTGAAAGGTTGACCGGTGACCAGAGCTAGTGCGGCGGATAGCCGGGCGGTGTCGACGTCAGCGGGATGGGTGTTGACGAGTTCCTGCCAGTAGTCCCAGTCGGTCGTGACGGCTTCGTGGAGCCGTTGCGGGGTCCGGCCGGTTCGATCTCCGGACTTGATGAGGGCGGGTTCACCGGTCTCGGTGTCACCGAGCCATTTACGCAGGCGTGAGAGCGCTTCGTTGCGGCGCCGGCGGAGCCGGGCCTTCGCTTCTTTCTCCTGCTCGGCTGTGCCGGTTCTGGCGGCTTCGACGTCGTGGGGCCAGATTTTGCTGTCGATGTCCGCGGCGAGGGCTCCGCCATCGGTGGTGATGAGAAGCGCGGCGATTTCGGTCAGGCTCTTCTCTCGGCCTTCGGCCGGCCCTGGTGACGGGGGTGTGACGGCGGGTTCGCCGAGCAGCCTGATCCAGATGTGATCCGCCTCGGGCAGCTCGCCTTCTGCGGTGACCTCATCCGAATCGGACGGCTCTGGGCGGTCGACGGCATGGTCGAGGTCATCGTTCCCGACCACGCTGAAGGTGGCGGGATCGGAGCTGGTGATGAACTCGTCGGTCGAGATGTCGTTGTCGAGACGGGTTGCTTCCCATCGAATGTCAGGGGTATCGCCCGTGTGGGCGACGCGAGGTTCGCGTGAGGTGGTGATCAGTAGGTCTAGGACGGACGCGTAGCTCTCCTCATCGAGGGTGGTCACTGTGATGCCGGCGGACGCGGCTCCTGGACGAGCAAGGACGGCCGAGCCGTCGTCGTCGACCTTCAGGGTCCATGTGGCGTTGGTATGTGCGCTCTCGGTGGTCACTGCGGCGAACGCGATTCGGGGTGCGTGCCGTACGATGCCGGCGAGTTGCCCGGCCTGTGCCTCGGTCAGCGGATCGGCGATCAGAACGATCTCGGGTGCGGTCAGCTCGCTGGTGGTATAGGACGTGCGTGCCTGTGCGATTGACTCGAAGTCGTTGTCCGCGAGGATTTCGGCGTCGCGTTCGAGGTGATTGGCGAGTGTCGTCAGTACCGTGTCGGTGTCCTCGGTGTGGGTGATGCGGCCGTTGTCGATTGCCTCCAGCAGGTCGGCGCAGTATCCGACGAGGTTGAGGTGGAGGATGTCGGCGATGGGTGAGACTGCGAGTTCGACGGCGAGCGCGCGCAGCACCCCGGCTGTTGCGGTGGGGGTGCCGCTGATGGCGAGGTGGCCGATCTGTTCGAGGTTGAGTAAGAGGTCGCGACCGTCGTCGCTGGTTCCGACTGCCGTCAGTGCCGGGTACGGACTGATCTCGGCCTCGGGAACGCTGCGCGGGAGCGCTCTCGGATCTACTGACCAGGTGGTGTCGTCGGTCTGTGTCCACGGCGTGGGGGGTGAGACCTGTTCGACGAGTCCGAGCTCGATGTCGTTGTCACCGACGAATACCGTCAGCAGGCCCGGCAGGGCGGTACCTGTGGACCTGCAGTGGTGCGCGAGGTGCCGTAATGCGGTGTCGACGTGGGTGGTGGTGAGCGGGTCAGCGGCGGCGGTGAGTGCGTGTTCCGCCTGGATCGCGGTTTCGGCGGGAAGGGCGATGCGCTCGCCGCGGCGGCGGCGATGTTGTTGCTTGCGACGGCGAAGTGCGAGATGCCCGGTGAGTCCGGCTGCGGCAACCGCTGAGATTCCGAGACCGATGAACACGACGTCGGAGGAGCCGTCCTCGGTATCGGTTTCTGCCGGTGCGTCATTGGTGACGAGGTCGGCAGGCAGTTGAGGTTCGACGGGGTCGAGTTGCCAGTTGGGGGCGACATCCACAGGGACGGGCGCCGGAGCGGGAGCAGGGGCAGCTTCCTGGGCAGGAGCGGGAGCTGGAGCTGGAGCTGGAGCTGGAACAGCATCGGCCAGCGGCACCAAGGCCGGCGACGGCGTAGCGTCGGCCGCCGCGGATGCGGCGGTGGGCATGATCAGTTGCTGGCCGACCGTGATCAGTTCGCCAGCCGGGGTGCCGTCGGGAGTCGTGATCTCCTTGAAACGCAAAGGATCGCCGAGCTCGCGCTCGGCGATATCCCACAGGGTGTCGCCCTGTTTGACCGTGTAGGCGCCGCGTATGACCTCGGGTTGGGATGCGGGCAGCTGCAGGGTCAACCCTTCGGCCAGAAACCCTGGCTCGGGGACAGCGGTCCGGTTGAGGTCTAGGATCTCGGTGTAGCGGCGGCCTTCTCCGAGATGTTGCTGGGCTAATCCCCACAGGGTGTCTCCGCGCACGGTCGTCACTGTCGGCCCCGCCGGTTGTACCGCCACCCGGGTAGCCCGCGGATCTACCTGTGTCTGCGGTGACGCGCTCGGATCTTCCTGCTGTGAGTGCGGCGCGTACGGAGACGTGCTTTTCACGTCCGCAGGCTGGGGCAGGACGGGTGCGGCGGTGGCGGTTCCGGCGGTCAGGAGCAAGAGGGCGCCGCTGACGAGGAACGTCGCCGTCCGCTGTTGTGAGCGAAGAAGGCGCAGCTTCGGCGCTTTGACGCCACGCAGTGTCGCCGCGAGTTCGAGCAGAATCGGGACGGTGAAGGTGGCCCAAGCAGCCCAGCCAACAAGGGGAAGAAGGGCGATGAGAAGACTGCCGTCATCTGGACTCGCGAGCAAACCTTCGAAATCCGACCACGGTATGTCGAGCGGATTGCCGCGCAGCGCCCAGAGCGCGGCCGGGATCCCGGCGACAAGCATCACCAGGATCAGGAGGTAGCCGAGTCCGGTAAGGCGGGACCGCGCGGCGTTTGCGCTCACGGTATGTACACCTCCCCGGCGTTGGTGCGGTTGAGATTGACGGCGGCCGTACCGACGAGCAGTTTCGTTCTGGGGTATGGCAGAAGTTTCGAGTTGTAGACGATGCGGGTCGTGATCAGGAGGGTGCGCGGGCCGGTGGGGATCACGTCGCCGTCGACGCCGGCCTCGAACAGGTATCTCTTGGCGGCTGCCGTCGCGCGGACCGGGTCGACGACCGTGTCGATGCCGCGGGCGCTCACCGATCCGATGATCTGCTGACCGGCTGCTCGGGCAGCGTCCTCGGCGACGTTGTCGGCTCGCTGGTCGGCGGTGAGCATGCCGCCACCGTCGACGATCAGTCCCCAGACGAAAAAGATCAGGACAGGGGCGAAGACCACCGTCATCAGGGTGACGGCACCCTTGTCGCGGTGCTCCTCCGGTAGGCGGGAGGCGAGTCGCTTACGCAGGGCGTTGGTCATCGGGTGCGCTCCCGGTAGGTATCGATCGGCGAGATTGCGGTAGCGGTGACGGTGCGGGCACCATTGACTCCGGGCCATCCAAGTGCGTCGAAGGAGACTTGGCAGGTCACGGTGACCTCGACCGTGGCGGGGACACCAGGTCTGGTGCGGAAGCCGCTGGTCTCGGCGTTGACGTTCATGGTGGCGCATTTGAGACCTTGTCCGTCCATGCTGGCGGCCGCTGCTTGGTACGCCAGAGGGGTGGCGGTGGCGATGGTGCGGGCGAGTGAGGCTGCGCGGGCACCCTCGGTGGCGGCGTGTTCGACCTTCTGATGCGCCTGTCGGTTGACGCCGTACGCATACATCCAGCCCAGGAGCACAATCAGGATGACGGTTGCGAGGCACAGCTCGATCGTGACGTCGCCCCGGTCATCTCGACGGGCGCGGGATATCCATCGGGTGAGTCTCATCCGATTCCTCCCGGGTTGGTGACGCGTTCAGTCGGTTTGGTGTGGTTGACGACGATGGGGAATTCGAGACCCGGGACGAGGGAAGGTGCCTTTCCGGTGATGTTGACGGTTGTTTCACGGATGTTCTTGCTGACGAGGACAACCGGGATCTGCAGGTCACCGGTGCCTGCCTGGGCGATGCAGGCATAAGCGGCAGCTGTTCCTAACGCTTGGTTGCCGTACTGGGATCTTGTGTTCTTCAGTGCCTTTTCGGCGCAGCTGTTGGCGACGTCGCGGCCGTGGAAGAACAGAGCGGTTTGCAGCAGGACCGAAAAGATCAGAAGGAATGCGACCATCGCGATGACCGTCACGAGCGTCGCCGGGCCTCGGTCATCGCGGCGCCATCGGTCGATCAACTGTTCCGGTGTGACCATGGTCTGCTTTCCGATAGTTGGTGGACGGCTGGCTTTTCAGGACGGAACAGGGATATACGGCCACCGCCAGGAATCGATTCCGAGCGTCACGAGCACCGCGGCGACCGCCACCATCGCAGCGGGCTGGACGACCCTCACGAGATATGTCACGTACTCACCGTCTCTCCAATCGGTGCAGCGTTGCCTGAGTTCAGTCGGGGATCGCGTTTGCGCGGGACATGATCTTGCGGACGACGATCGCACCGGCTGCGGCGGCGGCGCCGACGACCAGGACGGCGAGAAAGACGTATTCGAGGGTAGAGGGTCCGCGGTCTGAGTCTTTGCCGCCGGCGCGGTGGAGGAGGGTGCTGGCCAGTGCGGCGACGAACATCATCGTGAGGGTGATGTAGGAGGTCACGGCCTCGCGGGCGGTGCGCCGGGTGGCGGTAGCGACGGTGGTGATGCTCATGGTGGGCTCCTTATGGTTTGGTCGATGTGTAGCAGGTGAGCTGGACTGGATGATCGTGACCGGCCAGGCTCGGTGGTCTGGGCGTCTCGCTCCTTTCGCGGCACCGAGGTCGCACCGGTGAATCGGACTAGCCGGTGATGATGGTCAGCGCTGGGATGAGCAGCAGCATGATGAACAAGCCGGCGAGTCCGGCCAGCGGCATAGCCAGCTTTTCGGTGGCCTCCGCTGCCGCACCCTGTTCTGCGCTGGCCTGAGCGGATCGCAGGCCCGCGGCCTTTGCCCGCAGTGATGCGTAGACGGATGCGCCTTTGTCTCCGGTCATGTTCATGATGTCGGCCAGGTCGCCCAGCTCGGTCAGGCCGAGCTCATGGGAGACGCGTGTCAGGGCATTCCACGGGGCTTCGCCGGAGCGCCCGGCTTCGTACAGTTCTTCGTCGAGACGCAGGAACACCCATGAATCTCCCACCTGCGCAGCACGCTCGAGGCTCTGGGTGGTGCCGATGCCACCGCGTCGGCACAGCGCGACGAGATCGATGTAGGAGCTCAGTGCCTGTGCGAATTCTGCTCGTGCCGCGGTTGCCCGGCGTCGGATTTCGATGTCGGGGATGAGGAAGAGCAGGAAGGCGGTCGCGATCGACAGGATGGCCGGGATGGACCATCCGAGGCCGACACCGAATGCAGTCAGGACGAGGTTGAGGAAGGGGAAGATGAGCAGTCCGAGCAGTGCTGCGACGAGCTTTTCTCCGAGTACGTGGGCGGGATCGCGGTGCAGCAGTGCGAGATCGGCGTTGGAGAGTGTGAAGAATTTGCTGTCCTGCAGGTAGGGGTGGACCCGGATGCCGAGTTTGTTGGCCATCCCGTCGATCAGGGAGGTTCCGGCTGTCGACGTGCGCTCCGGGGCCGGTCCGGACAGGCGTGACATGGCATCGCTGAGTGCGGGTTGTGCGCGCATGAAGTAGAGGGCGACCAGGTAGATGCCGATTGTTCCGACGCTCGTGTAGAGGATGACCGTCATCTGAATGCTCATCGCTGCGCTCCTACGAGGTCGGTGCGGTTGACGCGATCATTTGTGCCGATGAAGCGGGGGTAGGTCGGCGGTTTGGTGGCCTGTTTCATCCAGTACAGGTCGGCCGCGAACAGGGTCAGCAGGATCAGTAGCACGATCTGCATTCCGCCCGACTTGTACGGTTCCATGAAGTTGGTGAACAGGAACGCTGCCGCGAGTGTGGTGATCGCGATGATGGTGACCCATTTCGCCTGTGTACGGCTGGATTTTCGGTCGGCCTCGGTGCGGCGTCGGCGCGCGACCATGTCACCGACGTCTTCGGCGAGGCCTTCGAGCACGGCTGCAAGTCCAACGCCCCGTAGTTGCATGCTCAGTAGCAAGGCGCCGCAGATCTTGTCGCCGACGCTGTCGTTGAGGTCCGAAGCGAACCGTGTGATCGCATCCACCGGTGGGACGTTGTTGCGCAGTCGGCTGATGAACGCCGTGATCTCTTCCCGTAGCGCCTCGGGGATCGGAGTGGAGATGATGGTGTGCTCGATTCCCGAACCAGCCTTCATGCTGCTGGACAGGTTGCGGGCCCACTCATCCATGGCCGCCAGCCGACTGATCTGCTGTTCTGCTTCGGGGCGGCCGAGCAGGTACGGCAGGCCGACCAGCAGTGCCGGGACCAGAAAGAGGGTGAAGAGCCAACCCGAGAGGGACGACACGACGATGCCGGCGGCGAAGCCCACGACGAGCAGGATCTGGGTGCTACGCGGGATCTTCGACGAGCTGCGGCGCCGGCGCTGACGCATGGGCGCGGTGGGATCGCGGCGGTCTTTCCATCCCATGACGATGCAGGCGACCCCGGCGCACAGCAGCAGTACCAGGAGGATGCCGATTTGCTGATACATCACGCCACCTCTTCATCGTCGTAGAGGTCGCGTTCTTCGTCAAAGTGGCGAAGGCTGTCGCTGGGGAGGTTGATTCGCTTGAATCCGCCGGCGAGCAGCTTGCGGAGCAGAGGTTGTGGAATGGATCCGAATTCTCCTGTGCCGTCCGAGTATCCCCGGTAGATCGTGGAGAAGGACGGCTTCTTGTCGTCGCCGGGCTCGACGTAGACGACTTCGTCGACGTAGCGGACCGAGGTGCGCGACCCTTCGCCATCGACGCGGACCTTCGTGCCGAGTTGGACGATCAGGTCGATGTGCTCTGCGAGCTGGCGTTCGACGTAGTCGACCGTCGCGTTCATCGGGGGTTCGGTCGCCAGGTTCACCAGACGGTCGACGACACCGCGAGCGGTGTACGCGTGGGTCGTGGATAGCCCTCCCCTGGCTGTCTGCAGTGCCTTGAGGAGAGCGAGGATCTCGTGACCGGCGACCTCGCCGACGATCATGTAGTCGAGCTGCTGTCGCACGAACTCGTACAGGATGTCCGAGAGGGTGTAGCTGCCGGCGAGCTCGCCGTCGGCACCGCGTTCTCCGCCGCCCAGGATTGTCTCGGCGTCGACCACGAAATCCTCGCGGCCGGGCAGTTCGTCGATGAAGAGTTCTCGTTCGGTTTCCGCGATTCCGATTCGCGTCTGCAGAGGAAGCGCATTGGCCAGTGCACGCGTGAAGGTCGTTTTTCCGAAGCCCATTCCGCCGCCGGTGACCACCGAGGCACCGCCGCGGACCGCGCACGAGAGGATGGTCGCGAGTTCGATCGGCATCATTCGATGTTCGACGGCGAGCTGATCGAGGGCGATGTTCTTGAGGCGGTGGATGCGGATTGCCACCGAGGGCCGTTTGACCGAGTAGCCCATGACCGACAGTCGGTGGCCTCCGCGCATTGTCAGACGCAGTGACGGATTGAGCCGGGAGAAGGGCCGGCCGCCGTTGTCGGCGCGTGAGGCCAGCAGTCCCATCCACTCGAGGAGTTCCTCGGGGGTGTCGACCACTGGGTCGCGGTGTTCATAGTGTCCGTCGGGGAACTTGACGTAGACGGCCGCGCCGTTGAGGAAGATGTCGGTGATGTGGGGCTCTTCGACGAGTTCCTGCAGCGGGCCCAGGTTGAACTGTGCGTCGAAGATGGCCTTGATCAGGGCTTCTTCTTCGACGATTGTGAAGGCTTCGCCGCCGGCGTTGATGGTCTTCTGGACATGGTTCTTGACCAGGCCGGTGATCGTCTCGCGGCCGAACTCGCGTTCTTCCTCCTCGGTGAACGGTGCGAAGTATTTGCCGGCGTTCTTCGGGTCGTGGCGCTCGCGGTCACGCGCTGACCGGTAGTCACGCAACAGTTCCGCTGCTTCTTTCTGCAGAGCGCGGACCAGGGCGCGATCGACCTTGACCTTCGTGGCCGGCGGCACCGTCCGTCGCGCAGTGCCGGTGTGCCCGTTGGTGCTGGCCGGTGGCAGTTCGTGCAGGCGAAGCGATCGAAACGGATCGGTGTCGGACAGCGTGATTTCCGATACCGAACTGCGACCCTCACCTGCGAGGTCGGTGTCCGTGATCGGGGCTGAGAAGAAGGGAAGTTCCGTGATCTTGTTCCGCGGAGGCGCAGTCGCGTCGTCGGAGTTCATCGACGTTCTCCTGTCAGTGTCGGCAGCGCAGCATTGAACGCGGGACCGGACTTCCAGTCCGCCTGATGGCTCACCGCGAATTTGGTGATCTTCGGCCAGGTACTGCGGTGGAGGGTGTGCAGATAGAGCGAGCGGCGACGGCGCCATTTGGTGATGGACAACCCGTCCGAGAAGACCTTGGCGTCATCGGAGTCGGGCAGGACCGCGATCACGTCGAGTCCGGTGACTTTCGTGACTTCCTCTGCGTTGTAGGGTGACTCACCGATCAGGATCAATCCCAGACTTGCCTGTGATTGCACCGCGGAGAGCTGCTGTCGCAGGGCGTTCTGCGCGGCGCGTAACGCTGCGATTGCCGTTCGCTCGGTGCGGGTGACGATTGCGATCGTGGTCGCGTTGACGATCAGGTCGACCGGGGCGCCGCGTTGCCCGATCCGGCCGGCGTCGACGATGACGTTGGTGTCGTCGACGCTCAATCCGGCCAGGTGGACACCCAACGGTCCCCACACGGGCCGCATCGCATCTGCCTGGGCGGAGTGGACCAGCCCCGGGAGCAAGGACACCGACGATTTCGGGATCTGGATGAGTTGCTCGGTCAGAGCAGCCTTGAGGCGCCCGTGACGATTCGCGTCGACGAGATTGATCAGGGAGCGATCGTGATAGTGGTTTCCGAGCATGTATCCGGCCAGGACCGGCGAGGACCCGATGGCATCCGCTTCTACGAGCAGAGTCCGGTCGGTCGGTGAGTTCAGGGCCAGGGCGAGCGCCGTGGTGCTCACACCGGGTGAGCGTGAGGCCGATGTCAGTGCGAGAAACATCGCCGATCACCGCACTCGGTTGTCGAGGACGATCGCGACACGCTTGGTTGCGCCGCGGGCGGCGACCCAGTTGGCCTCTGCCTCGGGCACGAGCAGGTTGAGCGTTGTCTCGCCGGCTTCGGGGATCTCCTTGGTGGAGTACACCTGCGCCTTCGTGTTGATCGGGCCCTGTACGGGCGGGTCGTCCTGGTCGCGTGGTGTGTCCACGACACGGACCATGTCGCCGGGGACGATCGGCTCGGAGGGGAGGTGGCTGTAGCTCACCGTGATGCCGACCATCGTGAGGCCTTCCCCGGGCACAACCTGATCAGTGATCGCGGACGGGAGCAGGACGGTGCCGGCCGGCAACCGGGTGCTGGCACTCATTCCTACGACGCGGCCGCGTTCGCTGGCGGGCAGCGCCCCGAGATCGGCATCGACGTTGACCGATTTGGCGGCCAAGTCCTTGGACTCGATGGTCTCGCCTTGCTGCACCTCGTTCGTCAGGACGAGCACATCGGTGGTTGCGCGCATGGCGTTGACCGCGGTGAGCATGCCGATTACTGCCACCACGACGAGTGCGACACCGATCGCCAGGTAAATGGGGCGTCGACGCACGCGCGCACGGGTATTCAGATCGGGTGGGTCGTCGTGATCTGCGCCGTTGTGCCCCGGGGGCCTGTCGTCTCCGGACGTACGGAGCTTGTCGATTCTCTTGGTCAGCAGGGATGCCATGTGGTGGTCCTTCACAATGGACGTGTGGACATATCGGACACTTCGTACGGGGTGGACAGTAGCGAGCGACCCGGACAACTTCGCGGCGCCTGCGGCTCCGACAGCCTGGGCGCCATTGAGCGCGACTGCTCCGGTGCGCTCGAGAATGCCGATTGGTGTGTGAACCAACTGCGTTGAGTTGCGGCCCCCGGTGGGGTTCTGACCGCGTTACTTGGCACGACAGCAATGTCTGCCGCCGCGTATTCGTCAGTGGATACATGAAAACCGCTGTGTCTAGCGATGTCCCGACTACGTGTGTTGGATACGTCGGTGGCAGCTATCCGAAGTCGGGAGAATTGCACAGCATGCCATTGATCGGCTACCTCTATTGCCTTATACAAGGATTCGGGTTCGAGATAGTGGTGGTAAACATGCCTGTGGACCGTTTCAGGCTCCGCTTGGGCCGACCCTCGCCTCATCCCGGCTAGTTGTCCGAACGGTGGCACGGGCGCGGGTAGCCAAACGCCGAGCACGCTCCCCCTTGATCTCACACGTGAATCCCGTTGCGCGGCACGTGGCATGAACGCTTTCCCTCCGCAAGCCGCCTGCGCCCTCCCCTTGGCGCGACTGTCGGTCTGCACTCGTCTGCCTGCCACGCAGCTGTGAGTCTTCTGGGAGAACATTCCATCAGGTCGGGAACTGCGTTGTCCAGCAGGGCTGTAACACTCAAGAGTGGTACCTACAAGGGTTGACATCTGACCGTAGTAGAGTTATCGCGCTGAACATCTTTATGATCTCGAAAGGTAGGCATGGACCCCCTCAGCCCACCCAGCCTCGGTGACTTCATTCGAGCTCGGCGTAACCGAGCAACACCGAAGCACCCGGATGGTATGACTCGGGCTCAACTGGGCGCAGAGAACTATTCGAGCGTCAGCAACATCGCACGAATGGAAGGAAACGTTAAGGGCGCGAGTCCTTCTCCACAGGTTCTCGATGCCACCGCTAATGCGCTCTGTCTCGATGATGCGGAACGTCGGCACCTTTTCAATCTGGCACGGCGGACGCAGACCGAGCGTGAGGTCACCACGACACCGTGGACGATCGCCGATTATCGGACATTGATAACACCGGACATGCAGACCGCCATCGCGGCGCTGAACCCGCACCTCGTGGCGTACCTCGACGAACGCTGGAATGTTATCGACTGTAACTCGTCGTACGACAGAGCGTTCCCTGGACTGGTCGACGAGGGAAACGTGCTGCGCTGGTTCTTCTCGACTCCGGCATCGATGAAGGTCATGGTGGAGTGGGAGGCGGAAGCCGCGTTGACCGTCAGCTGGTTCCGAGCGTTGATGGGACGCTACTACAACCCCGACTGGGCGGTGGAAACCCTCGAAGAGCTGAGCGAGTTCCCTCTATTCCGCGAACTGTGGTCACGTGAGGAAGTCCGGTTCGGCCGGCACCAGCCGTTCATGCACCTCCGCGACGCGGAGACGGGTGAGCAATACAGCGTCCACGTGCAGGTCCACGCGGAGATGCGGGGAAAGTATCCGCTACAGATGTACCTCGGAGTGCGCCTCCCCGCCTCCGGAACTAGCGGAGCGTCTGGACGAACGCAGAGATCGCCGCGTTGACCGGCTCGGGGTGTGTCCAATTCGCGGCATGACCGGCCCCCGGGATCGTGACAACTGGCGCAGCACCGGCAAGACCCGCTTTGAGCTCGTCCGCCCTCTCTGCGGGCGCGGACAGGTCATTTTCCCCACGGATGATCAACGCCGGCACGTCAATGTCGGAGAGTCGGTCCACGACGTTGTCGCGCTCGATGAGGCACTCCGCGGCCGGCCGGACAGCCATGCGATCGCTGCTGTTCCATTTGCTGATCCACGACGTCCAGTCCGCAGGTTCTCCACCGATCAGTTGGGGAGCAAGAGCACTGGCGAGGGGTTCGAGTGGAGCTGTGCTGCACCACTGATCGAACAGGACGCGGTATCCGGACTTCTGCTCGGGAGTACAGGCCGAGGCTTCCGTGTCGAGCAAGATCAGAGCCATGGTCCGCTCGGGTGCGAGAAGTGCGGTCCGCAGCGCGGTATAGCCGCCCTGGGACATGCCCCCGATGATGGCGTTCTCGACACCGAGGTCGTCGAGGACGGTGAGGGCATCGCGTGCGAGGTCCCAGTATGTGAACGGCGCACCCGTATCGGTGGTTTTTCCGTGGCGGCGCGCATCCCAGGTCACAACCCGCAGTTCCGGGGCCAGATCGCGCACCTGGGGCGTGAACATGGAGGAATCCATGAGGAACCCGTGCCCGAGGAGAAGTACGGGCCCCTCTCCCCCACTGTCGGTGTAGTAGATGTCGGCGTCGGGCGTTGTCACTGTCGGCACGTAGCCGATCCTAGGGTGAGGTGACCATCCACGGTCCAGCGAGCCTCGAGGAGCACTGTTTCCACAGTGCCATTCTTCAGAGGTTGCCGCTCACTCTCAGCAGGGCCCGCTCGCCACAACCTGCGGAGATTATCGACGCGTTCGGCCGAGTGTCCGTGATCGGTGGGGCTTCTCCCGTTCGAGGGGCGTCGGCGATCGGGTGCGTTCGGTTCGTCCATTCGGTCAGAGCGCGGGTGATCCAGGCTCGCGCTACCGCGGAGTCCGCGGCACCGGCTGCGAGGGACTCGAATGCCAGCGCTATCGCGACTGTGTACTCGGGGTGCGTTTCGTCGATGCACTCGAGTGCGATGTCGTTCGCCGCCGAAAGTGCCAGATAGGTGGCCTCTGAACTGGTTCCGGCCGAACTGGCCAATCTCTCGGTGGCCTCGTACGCCGCGCGCCACGCGTCGGGGCTGAGCGTCTTCTTTTCCGATGTTCGGCACATACCGGCAACGCGCTCGAGTTCGTGGAGTACGTCGTTGCCGGCGGCCGGGAGCCTGCCGGTCAGACCCCAGTCTGAGTCGAGCACGTCGGCGAACCAGCACCAGCGAGCGAACTCAGGCGCGTCTTCGAGCGCGAGTTCAACGGTTCCGGACGCCAGCTGCATCACCGCATCGGCGACCGACATCTCGTTGAGAGCGGAAGAAAAAGACTCATGCATGATCGTTTCCCGTCTCCGTGTCCCGTAGGTGGGAGGTGAGGTTTCAAGCGCGGGGTTGAAACCTGTTGCGGTAACTGCAAAAGCCGCGCTGCGGAACGTGCACGACCGAGCCCGACCGAGGTCAGAGTGTTGTCAACCAGCACTCGACGGCGCGCCCGGCAGCGTCGATAGGATCGGCGAGGTCGACCACAGTGGTGGCATCGACCCCCTCGGTGCGCTCCCAGCTGCCGTCGTCTCGCTGGTGGTCGACGATGGACCAGATTTCCACCGTGACTTCATGCTCACCGCGGGTAATGAGCCGAAGAGCCGGGACGAATCCGGGGCAAAGGTTGCTGAGGGCGATGTATGTGCGGTCCTCGTCAACGGCGAGGACAAGGTCGTTGTGATCGTTCGCCTCGTGGGCGGCCGTAATGAACGCCGTGTGGAAGTCCTCGGGGATTTCTATGAGGGCCATCGGGTCTGGTCTCCTTCAAAAGGGTCGAGATCGGGTATGCAGCAATGCCTCACACGGTCGCCGGCGTCAACAGGTATCGGCGAACTGGAACAAGGCCTGCCTGGTCGACCGGGTCGGGGTACCGATGCCTGTTCGGCGAGGCGATGCCATCGTGGAAGCGAAGAGGGCAACCCCGACGACAGCGACATCGCTCATCCGAGTGAAGCCGGTTCTGCTCGGCGCTGAGGGCTCTCGTTGAACCCGACCGGCAGGCCGGCCGCCATAGCTTCGAGCGCCGGGATAGCTGCCAGCTCCCCGGCACCCCACCTTCCGGCGCTGAACGAGCACAGTCGATTGTTGCCTTGTGGAACTGTGCGCTTGCCGTGAAGGCGCCAGTCCAGCGACGCCCGATCGCACTCACTCGGTTGGCGGAAGCCCGCGCCGGCGCGTTCACCCTGGAGCCGGCGGGCGATTGTGGCTCGGCGGCATCGGCCGTAGCTGCTGCTTCTCGCGGAGAGTCAGAATCGCGTGCGTCTGTCAGATCGGCCGCGGCAGCGACTGCGGCAGTCTCGCCCTTTCCACGCTCCCCCGTCGGCGCGTCAGTCGTGGTCGGCGTCTCCGCCGTGGAGGGATCATCGGAACCGGAGACTGTCTGGATGAGAGCTCGACGGTATCGACTCAGCTCCGTCACGGCCGAGTCGTATTTGATGGCGAGCTTGTCCGCGAGGAGGCTCGGTGACCAGCGCTGCTCGTAGGCCATCCGAATGATTTCTCGTCGTTCGCAGTTGCGCATGGGGACTTGTTCGCCGCTCAGACGACGAACAATGACGACCTCGTCGACCGCGACCGCTCCCGTGGCCCGCTCGCGCTCGTGACTACGCGCCTTCGGATTGTCGATCTCGTCGTCGTCCCATCCGAGGGGCGGCACCAGTCCTGCTGCGCGTGATTGCTCACAGAGGTCGGCGTCAGGGCCGGGGCGCATGGAAAGCTCGTCGTAGATCTCGTCGACGGCTTCCCACAGCTCGCTCGGGATGAGACCCTTTTCCGGCATCGAGGTGACGACGTCGACCTCGACGTTCAACCGGTGAGCGAGGCTCAGATCGCCGTAGCCCATGGCGTTGAGAGCGCGCAGCCGGCGGCGAGCCCCCACTGCTGGGGTCAGATCACGCCCACGGCTCGGGTGAAAAGTGATCGAGAGGATCGCGTCCGCGATGGCGGAGGTGGTCGTGCGAACCGAAGTGCTCCGCAGCGACCGGATTGTCGCGACCGGCACAGAGGCCAGGTCAGCAATCAGAGCGGTCGCCATGCCAGCACACATCAGGGCGTTGATGTGGTAGCGCACATCAACCGTGTCGACAGCTGTATCGACGTGACGGGCAGGTGTCCAAGCCTGCCCGTCACGTCCCCCTAAACCCGACTGTCGCGATGTCTGGAACCACCCGTCGTCGCGACTGGGCAAAGCAGACCGGGCGGGGAATCCGGCTGCATTCAGTCTAGCTAGCTGAGCGGCGCATACGGACGAGCGTGAGCCGCGTCGATGGGCAGAAGTCTGGGACAAGGGTGGGGCAGCTGAAACGGTAGTCGTCATCGGATGCTCTCTTCCGTTTAGCGGCTGGTCAGGCCGCATGTACGTGGGAACTGTTCGTACTCGAGCGCACCGGGGTTCGAGTTCAGCGAGTGATCGTCAGCTCTCACCGCATAGTATTTAACACTCGAATTTAAAACCGGTATGCAACGATGGTATCTACATCTTCAATAGGATGTCCAGCGATGAACGGACAATCGCAGTGAGAGCGCCCCTGAACGGCTTCCAGCCCCAGGCCCTCGAAGACGCGCGCACTACTGCCGGAATCTCGCGCGGCGACCTTTCCCGCGCAATAGGTGTCGACCCGACCACTATCCACAACTGGGAAACCTCGCGAACGCACCCTCAGCCCGACCATCTCGCCCGGGCCGCCGAGAAGCTGGGAATACCCCTCGACCGTCTCGTCGTCGTCCCGGAGGACCGTCGGACCATCGCCGACCTGCGGAATCTTGCGGGATTGACGCAGAAACACGTCGCAGACCGAACCGGACTCAGCACCACCACCATCGGCCGAATCGAGCGAGGCGAAGGAAGCCTGTCCGATCGGCACGCCACAGCACTCTCTGAGGCTCTGCACCTGGAAGAACGCACAATCCGTGACGCCTTCATCCGCGCACGAAATCGACCGCTTCCTTCCCGATAGCTCGGCAACAATCACCCCCGTGCTCATGCACTGTCCCCGCGGCGCAACCGCAGCTGCCGGCGACCATCGATGGAGCGCCGCACTCCGCTGACAGCCAGACTCGCAGCGAGCGCGAGAACTGCCACGACGATGATCAGCCGCCGGAGATCGAGGCCGGCACCTTCCGTACCAGGGATGGTCACCAACGGTGATGCCGTAGCCGCAACGATGAGATCGTGAACGAGCAGCCACGCAGTTGCCTTGGTCGACATCGCTGGAAGAGCCGCGACAAGGAGGCCCAGAATCAATGGGGCCGCCATCCACAGACACAGTTGGTCCTCCCCGGACAGGCCCGCATTCTGTGCGGGTTGGGCGGACCGTTGAGGTTGAGTCGGGTGCATGGAATCTCCTCCTGAAAAGTGGGGCTTCTATCTGGAGGAAGATCCGGTCAAGCAGGCTTGTGTGACGGGCGGCGGCATGTTTTTCGGTGGCCAGCGAGAACAAAGTCCCGTGCCACTCATCCGAGATGACGGGGCCAACTTGGTGGAGTGGAACCCCGGGGCCGATTCCTCAGGCGCTTCCCAGCATCAGGATTAGATCATTTGTCTCCGCTACTGCACCAATAATTACACCTTTAGTGATATTATTGATTCATGTCTGGTGATGATCGATTGCTCACTGTGGCGGACCTCGCCCAGGGGCAGTGGGGCATGTTCACCTCAGCCCAGGCGGCCGATATGGGCGTGAGCGCGCAATACCTCAAGCGGCTCGCCGACCGCTTCCTCATCACTCGCATGCGACACGGCGTCTACCGCGTGGCCGGCGCGCCGCTCGATCCACGCGATCCGCTGCGCGCGCAATGGCTCGCTCTCGAACCGGCACGGTCGGCGGCCGAGCGCATCGCCGGCGCCGATCCGGTCGGCGTGGTGTCCCATAGATCAGCGGCGCAATTGCGCGAGCTCGGCGACATGGATGCCGACTCCTATGAATTCACCGTCACCAAACGGCGCAACACCCGCAGCCACGACGTGCGGTTTCACGTCGAGGCGGTGGGACGCTCGGACTGGACACTTGTCGACGGGTTACCGGTCACCACGCCCACGAAGACGATCGTCGATCTGGCCTCCACCCGAACAGACGGCGGGCACCTGGCCGGCGTCGTATGGGATGCCCTGCGCACCCAGCAGGTTTCCCGGGAGCCGCTCGCGGAGGCGCTGCGCGAGTTCGCCCATCTCTACGGCGCGCCGATCGGCGACGGTGACGCCCTTGTCGAGCAGCTCATCACGCAGGCGTCCGCAGCCCAGCTAGGGTCTCCTTTGCCCACCCCTGACGAGATCAGTCGTCTGCAGACGGCCCCTTGGCAGATCTCATCATCGCCGCAGGCGGCGGTACAAGATCTCCCGGCTTCCGATCAAGCGCGGGACGTGCAGAGAGTCCTGCGTGATCCGGCATTCACCGAAGCTCTGCGTCAACTACGCCGACAAGGAATCATATAGTGCCGCAACAGTATCCCACTACTGCCGCCTTTCATCGCGCGCTGCTGGCACGGATCAATCAGCAGGCGAAGGCCAGCGGACGGCGTCCGGAGGAACTGCAGCGCGAATTCTTCACTCAGCGCTTTCTGGCGAGAGTGTTCTCCTCTCCCGACTCCGGATGGATCCTCACCGGCGGCGGAGGAATGCTTGTCCGTGTCCCGGGAGCGCGCTTCAGCCAAGACATCGACCTTCTCCACCTCGGTACGGACATCTCCGAGGCCGTCGCCGAGCTCCGCGCGCTCGGCGTTCGGCCCGACCTCGATCCCTTCACCTTCGAGATCACGATGAAGTCGGCCCTGACCGGAGTCACCCACGGAGCCCAGCTGAAGGCAGCCGTCTACATCGGCGCCGTCAGAGCCGGGAACTTTCCCATCGACATCGCGGTAGAGCGGACCCTGGTCGGACAGGTGGAATCACTGCAGCCGCGGCCGGTCGTCGAGATCGGTGATGTCGCTCAGCTGCCCCCTTTTACCGTTGTCCCGGTCGCAGATCAAATCGCGGACAAGCTCTGTGCGATCTATGAACGGCACGGACCCGAAAATCTCACTCCGTCAACGCGTTACCGCGATCTCGTCGATCTTTTGCTCATCATGACGACGTGCACGATCAACGCGGAGCACACCCTCGCCGCGATCGGTGCACAGCAAACCCGGCGCAATATGCGGCTACCCGAGGCGATCGCCTCACCCGGTCCGAACTGGCCCGCCGGATATCGCGCACTGGCAGTGACAACGTCGTTGAGCTCCGACCTACATGAACTCGATGCCGCCCTCGCCGAGCTCGATAGATGCTTGGTTCCACTACTGTCCGGGCAGGCGGCGAACCAGACATGGGACCCGAAGGCTCGGCATTGGCAATAGCGAAATTCGCTGGGCTCGGAACCTTCGAGCGCACTACCAGACCTGCTATTCCATCCATCGTTTACGTGATCCGCGCCGTTCGACGAATTCGACTGCCTTCACGCATGTCGTACATAAAGTTCGAACCAGGCCCGAAGCCGCCGTCATCTCCTCAGCCTGATACCTGGATGGGTTTGCGAATCGATACGTAGGAGCAGTCAGGTAAGGCGAGGTCGCCGTACTCATCGGTGTCGCTGCGCCAGGTCAGCGAGAGCAGCGAGTCTTCGATGATATCTGGTTCGGGATCGGTGTCGACGACAACCCATTCGTCGATGTCCTCCATCAGCAACAGGTCTCCGAGTGCGACATCGGCAGCGCGAACATCGCGGACCGACCCGTACTGGTCCTCGTAGGTGTCAGGTGACTCTTCCTGTTTGTCGGAGACCTCGGCTCCGCCACCCGCCGGTATCTCTGGTTCGTTTGCTGCTGGCTCTTTGACCAGGGCTAGTCGAGTGCGTGAGGACTCCCGGCGCTCGGCGGAGGATTCATCAAGTTGTGGAGCTGAGAACTGGTCGAAGAATGAGGCGGCATCGGTGGCGCCGTTGTTGACGGCCGTCGGGGTGCGGTAGTCGTCGAGCTCTACCGCTGCTTCGTTGGTGGGCTCGGCACGGCCCCCGAGTAGCCCGAGGAGCGCCGTCGGTGACGCGAGACGACGATCGGTTTCGTGGGTCATCTTCGCTCTTCTAAGTACCGGATCGAGGTCGGGTCGGTCGCTGGCCAGTACCCATTCGGCCTCGATGTAGTCGAAGTACGTCAGCGCCGCAGGTTCGGACGTGTCGTCGGTGGCGTCGATGTCCGGAAGTTCGTCCGGCGGGACGATCAGCAATCGCGGATGGCGTGTTATCGGGGGGCAGAGGGTGTTGAGCAGATCGGACTCGAAGGTGCCGGCGCATGTCTTGCGTGGGTCGGGTACGCGGTAGCACTGGATCTCGATGGGCTGATAGTTGTCGGTGACGGTGGTGCCGCGGCCGCGGCACTTGCGGGGCACGCTGGTACCGATCGTCGGCGATTGCCACATCATGAGCGCACCTTGTGGTGAGAGCCGGCCCATGGAGATGCGCATGGCAAAGTTGTCACGCATATCGCCGAGGAAGTACTGCGCGTCAGGGCGCTGAGTTCCGAAGACTAGATGTACTCGCGAGGTTCGGGCTTTGCGTGCCATCGACGCGAGCATGTTGAGCACCGGCGGCTGTCGGGCGCCGCCTTTCGGTTTGACCCTGGAGTACCAATCTTCGACGTTGCCGCGGAACTCGGCCCATTCGTCGAGAAAGACGAGTACTGGTTCGAAGTCCGCTTCTGTCGCCTCGCCGGTAACGATCTTCTGGTATCGGAACTCCATGAGATCGCGGGCGCGGTGGACCAACGCCACTTGCTGCTCGATGGTTGTAGCGACGACTTGTACGTTGGGCCAGTCCTGGAATCCCAGGAATTCGACGTACTTGCCGTCGAGGACCCAGATCGGCCATCCACGTCGCGAGAAGTTGACCAACAGATTGTGTGCGGTCACGGTCTTACCGCTTCCGGGTGGGCCGATCAGCATCAGGTTCGGGTCGATCGCCGGCCGCCATACAACCTCGTTGCCGTCTTCGTCGATTCCGTAAGGAATTTCCACCGAGTCGTAACTGGCGAGTAGATCGGCCCCGGGGTCGAGGTCCGGTGCCGGCAACCAGACGCTGTCCGGGAATGCTGTGCGTTGCTCGAATCGAACCCAATCCGTTTCAAGGTTCCACCGTGCTCGCCAGCGACCGGGCAACGTCGCGCTCATTCCTCGTTCGACGCGGGTTCGGTAGCCATCCGATTCCAGTTTCGGACCAAGTTCGTGACGTACATCCATTGAGGTCACTTCGCCGGTTTCGGCGGCGACGTCGATCGCGGTTACGGTCGCGGTCGGGCCCAACAGTTGGGCGATGATCCGCTTCGCGCGCACAACCTGGTCGCTGTCGGAGACTTCTCGTTCTGGCTCGGCAGCGGGCGTGAAGATCAGGCGCCGGCGGGCGGGGTCGTGCTCGTCGAGTTCGAAGAAACCCCACCCTTGATCTTCGAAGACCCCGCAGATATCAGCGAACCACGTCTCGTCATTCAGTGCCTGTGTGGAGTCGTAGTGCACGGTGAGTTTCCCCGGAAGTCCCGGCCATCCACGACTCCATTTCGACGTCGACAGCACCGCCCGGGTGGCCTCCGGCAGCCCCACGATCGGGCACAGCCTTTCGATCACCTCGTCGACGTCGACATCGCGAAGCTGCTTACGTTTGCCGGCTACTCCGGCGTAGACGGCAGCGATCGACAAGCCCGCCGCGGCGGGCATCGCGAGGGCGCTGTATCCGAACAGAGGAGCGGCGGCGCTGGCACCGACCGCGGTGGTACCCAAGCAGAAACTGTCGCGAAGCCAGGTGTGCGGCCGCGGCGGCAAGGAACTGATTCGGGGAGAGCGTGCAAACCGCGCACCACTTTGCTGCGGAGGTGTGGTTGTCATCGCCAGGCCTCGCCTTCACCAGTCGGCGAGGAGATCACGAGCATGCCGGCACCGCGATTGCCTTCCGCTCGCCGATTCGTACTTCCTGACTCGGCGTATCCAACTGTCGATCCGTGCCGCGGCCACCTTGCGTTCGCAGTTCGCTGATCAGTTCGCATTTCCATGCTGCTCCCTCCTGCGCGAGCGAGCACACCACCTCGCCGCTGATTAATCTCTCCTACTCGGAGGAAGATCCCGGTAAGGGAGCTTGTGTGACACGCGCTGGCCAAGTTTTCTGATCCGCGCTCGCTCCACATCTGGAGGCGGTGCGCTCATCGCCTCATGGTGGAGTCCTCTGGGGGCGTCCCATCCTCATCCCATTGACCCGACCTTGCGACACCGCCATGCCGGTACGGCAATCCCCTGTCCTGGCTCAGTGAATCTGATGCCGCCGACCTGCGGTGCGTCAGATTGTCTGAGCCGCAATGTTCGACTTCGCCTCACTGAATCTGATGCGCGTGGAATTTGTTGGCGTGCCGCCCGACCGATTGCACATGGCCTGAGTCCCGACGCACGAGGACGTCGACCGCGACCAGGGGACCCCGCATCAGATTCACCGAGTCAGGCATCAGATCGACCGTCGGCCGCATCTGATCTGCTGTCCTGTGTCAGCGAATCGTCCTTGATATGTGCGCCCTGACCTGCGGTAAGGAAATTTGATTGGCAAACCGAGTGCTGGTCAAGGTTGTCGGGG